>JALZLU010000382.1 GCA_030858685.1 Chloroflexota bacterium
TCCGACGGCGGGTTGGCCGCCTCGTCGTCGACGCGTACGGCGTGCGCCGGCGCCGCCACCAGGACGATCGCCTCACGCGCGGCCGTGAAGCTCTCGCGCGCTCCTGCGGGCGACCAGTCCCCGAACAGCCGCGCCGCCTGAAGCACATCCGGCGCGGCACCACGGGCACGCAGCTCGGCAACCACCTGGTCGGGGATGCCGCTCGCCGTCACGCGCGCAGCCAGCGCCCGCACGGTGGTGGCGGGGGCGCCGAGCTGCACCCCGAGGGCGACCCCGTCCGAGGAGCCGTCGGGCAGCAGGACAGTCAGCTCGGCCGCCTGCCGTCCGTGGCGATCGACCACCGTGAGCTCGTCCCCTGCCTCCAGGCGAACTCCGGTGACCCCCCCGGATCGGACCCAGTACGTCTCGAGACCGGGCTCCGGCGCGACCAGACCCGGAAGCAGCAGCCGCGGCGCGGAGCTGCTCGACCTCGGCAGGGTGAGCGTCAAGACGATCGCCTCCTCAGGCGGCACGTGATGGAGGAGCGGTACCGCAGGTCGTGATCGCTGTACGGAAACTTCTGATAGCGACAGGAAACGACGCAGAGCCCGTCCGGGTCAAGCAAGCGGAGTCCGTTCGCTCGATACGCGCGCGCCCTGGACCCCTGCGGGCTCGTGGTCGTCCGGCTCCGTCCAGGTGAACGGCAGCCGGTCCTGGACCACCCGGCGGTAGACGAACAGCACGACGCTGAGGATGAGGATCAGCACGCCGCCCCACAGCTCCTGCGTCACGCCGAGCAGCTTGCTGCCGCTGCTGTAGCCGGTCTCCTCGAAGTACGCGAAGCCGACGACGATGAACGACAGGTTGGCCACCAGCAGGATCCCGGTGACGACGATCCACGGCTTCGCGAGGCGGTAGGGCCGCGGCCAGGAGGGGCGGTCCTTGCGCAGCAGCAGCACGCCGCTCAGGGCCGCCACGTGCGCCACGACGTAGCCGAGGTTGCCGGCGGCCAGGATGGCGAGCGTGGAGTCGAAGAGGAACAGCAGGGCGATGTTGACCAGCGCTCCCACTGCCATCGCCGTCGACGGGACGTTGTGCTTGTTGAGGTGGCCGAGCTGGCGGACGGTCATGCCGTCCTGAGCGATGCCGTACAGGGCGCGGGATCCGCCCATCATGGCGGTGTTCATGGCCAGCAGCAGGCCGCCGATGATCAGGGCGGTGGCCAGCCCGCTGTTGGCCCCGAGCACGCGCTGCAGCGCGGAGACGATGTACGGCCCTGCGGCGCCCTCCCCGATCTCGTCGGCGGTGAGGGTGCCCACGACGCCCAGGGGCAGGAAGAAGTAGACGGCCAGGCTGAACAGCGACGACGAGCGCAGCGCCCAGGTCGTGTCCTTGCGGGTGTCGCGGTACTCGGGGGCCAGCGTCGCCACCGTCTCCACGGCGTACGCCGACCAGGCCATCAGGTACAGCCACACCATGACGAGCTTCCAGCCCTCCCAACCGCTCGGCAGCTCCCAGGTGACCCGGGACGGCTCGAAGTCCCCGGTCAGGTAGGCGCCGAACATCACCACGACGAGGGGGATCATCAGCAGGGCGCCGGTGATGTAGGTCAGCGTCACCGCCGACCTCATGCCTCGCGTGTTCGCGAACCAGATGAGCGCCACGGCGAAGATCGCGATGGCCTTGGGCAGCCCGAAGGTCGAGAAGCCGAGGTCGTACACCCAGGTCGCACCGGGGAAGTACTCGGCCTGCACGAGGCTGCCCAGCAGCAGGCCGAAGATGGCCAGCACGCTGGACCAGCCCAACCAGTAGCCGAAGGTGGCAACCGGCCCCACGAAGCTGGAGTAGCGCTTCCAGGCCTCGTGCGCGTACAGCGGGATGCCCCCCGACTTGTGGGAGAACATCAGCGCGGGTTCTTGGTAGATGAACGCCTGCAGCCCTCCGATGACCACCGACACCGTCCAGACGAAGACTGCTCCCCAGGCGCCCAGGACGCCGACGGAGTAGCCCAGCGAGGCGATCAGGAACCCCGGAGTGGCGAGGGCGACGACGAAGCCGTCCCACCACCGCAAGGTCTGGATCAGTGAGCGTTC
>JALZLU010000383.1 GCA_030858685.1 Chloroflexota bacterium
TCATCGCCTCGGGCAAGCTCCAGGGCCTCGTGCCGGGACAGCCCATCATCTTCCCGGCCTCACGCCTGGTGACCATCGTGCTGGGGCTGGTTGCCGTCGGTGGCACGATCCTGTTGGTGCTTGGCGCAGCGGACACCGTGGCACTCAGCAATGAGGTGACGCTGCTCATCCTGGGCGCCATCATCGTCTCCGCTCTCGTTTTCGGCGTGACCATGGTGCTGCCCATCGGCGGCGCGGACATGCCGGTCGTCATCTCGTTGCTCAACTCGTTCACTGGCACGGCCGCGGCGATGGCCGGCTTCGTGCTCAACAACCCGGTGCTCATCATCGCGGGCGCCCTGGTCGGCGCCGCAGGCGGCATCCTCACCAAGCTCATGGCGGACGCCATGAACCGGTCGCTCATGAACATCCTGGTGGGTGGCTTCGGAACCGGCGACAGTGGCCCGGCCGGCGCCGCGGGAGCTGAGGGCGGCAGCGTCCGAGAGGTGGGCGTGGACGACGTGGCCATCCAGCTGGCCTACGCCCAGCACGTCATCGTCGTGCCCGGCTACGGTCTGGCCGTGGCCCAGGCACAGCACGCCGTGCGGGAGCTGGCCGAGCTGCTGGAGTCGCGCGGGGTGGACGTCAAGTACGCCATCCATCCCGTGGCCGGTCGCATGCCCGGTCACATGAACGTGCTGCTGGCCGAGGCCAACGTGCCCTATCCGCAGTTGCGCGAGATGGAGGAGATCAACCCCGAGTTCGTGCGCTGCGACGTGGCCCTGGTCATCGGTGCCAACGATGTGACCAACCCTGCCGCTCGAGCCGACACGAGCTCGCCCATCTATGGCATGCCCATCCTGGATGTCGACCACGCAAAGTCCATCGTTGTCATCAAGCGGTCCATGGGCAAGGGCTACGCGGGCATCGACAATCCGCTCTACGGCGATCCCAAGACGGGCATGTTCTTCGCCGACGCCAAGGCCGGCCTGGAGCAGCTGGTGGCCGCCGTCAAGGCCGTCTAGGCATGGCTGATCCGCGCGTCGAGCTCCAGGCGGAGGTCGATGTCCCCCGCGAGGCGCTCTTCGGCATGGTCGCCACGGCGGAGGGCCTGGCCGCCTGGCTGGATGAGGTGGAGTTCCGCCCCGAGGTGGGAGCACACATCGGGTTCCTGATGCGCGAAGCGCGAGCCACCGGCGAGGTGCTCGCGGTGGACCCGCCGCAGCACGTCAGTTGGAGCATCGACTGGCCGGACGAGCCCATCGGGACGCTCAGCGTGGTGGCCTTCGATCTGGTCGACCACGGCCATCGGACGCACATCACGGTGCGGCAGGTGGGTTTTCGGACGCGCGCGCAGCGTGACCTGCACGAGGAGCTGTGGCGCTACTGGTTCGCGCGACTCCTGGAAGCGGCACGTCGCGAGGTGGGCGCCGATGTGACGGCAGCGGGTGCTTCGACTGCGCGGGGCACCTCCACCGGGGACTCCGCCTCGACGTAGCGGTCTGCGGCGCGGCGCAACTCCGCGGCGACCTCGTCGCGCAACGCGGGCGGCGCCAGGACCTCAGCGTCTGCGCCCCAGCCCAGGATCCAGATGCGGATCTCGCGCAGGCCGGCCACCCGGCCCGACCAGCGCAGTGAGCCGTCCGCCAGTGTCTCGATCTCCTGGCTGGTGTGCCAACGCGTCTCCGCCGCTCGCCGCGCCACGGACGGATCGAATCGGATGACGACTTCCACGGGGTCCTCATCGGATATGACGTCCCAGGCGCGCAGCATCTCGCGGGCCGGTGACGCACCGGGCTCGGCGTCGAAGCGGCGGGGCGTCAGGCTCGCCTCGAGGATGCGTTCCATCTTGAAGGTGCGCCTCGCCTCGCGTTCCTCGTCCCAGCCGATGAGGTAGAGCGCGTGCGTCAGGGCGGACGGCTCGATGACATAGGGCCGCACGCGCGTTCGACGCCGTGGGCGCTTGGCGTCGTAGGCCGATGAGTCGTAGACGATCTCCACCACGCGCCGATGCGCCCAGGCTTCGGTGAGCGTCCGAAAGACTCGCGTGAAGCGCTCATCGCGGGGCGCCTGGGCGACCGCGTCCACGGTCGCCTGGATGTGCTCCGACAGGACTGGCGGCAGGACCTGGGCAAGCTTCACGAACGCGCCGATCAGCTCCGTGTCGTGCTCGTCCGACGCCTTGGCCAGGACACGCGCCGCCAGGAAGAGGGTCATCGCCTCGTGCAGCGTCAGCTTCAGCGGTGGCAGGAACGCGTCTTCTTCCAGGCCCCACTTGCCGCCGTCCTGCCAGAGGGGCAGTCCGGCGTCGTCGGTCATCGCCTTGAGGTCGCGGTAGACGGTGCGCTTGGAAGCCCCGATGCGGTCGGCGATCTCCTGCGCGCCGATGCCGCCCGGATGGGCGTGCAGGATCATGGCCACGCGCAGATAGCGTGCTGCGCGATCCCACTTGACGCTGCCACGTTCGAGCTGCGGGTCGCCCTCGGGCGATTCCCAGGTGCCATCCATGTCTGAAGCCTACGCCGTCAGGGGAGGTCGTTCAGGGCGCCACCGGCGGTCCACTGCCACGGTGGGTGGCCGAGAGCTCCGCTTGGAGCATGGCCGAGACCCCGGTGGCCGGGAATGCCTCGCCGGGGTACCCGCTCACGGTCACGATGGCCCGTCCCATCTGCCCGTCGCCAAAGATCCACCAGTCGATCTCTCCGCGCCACTCGCGCAATGCGGCGGAGCGCTCCTCGAGGTCCTGGCCGGTCATCCAACGCAGGGCGAGCACCGCGTTGAGGGCTGTCGGGCCGTCGATCGCCCGGCGACAGTGGCGCGCGGCCGCCCCGTCGAACAGATCGAAGCCAAGATCCTCCGCCACGGTGCCTGGCTCCCCCTCGGTCG
>JALZLU010000130.1 GCA_030858685.1 Chloroflexota bacterium
CGGTGTAGTCGATGACATGGTCGGCGCCGAGGGACCGTACGAGATCGACCTTCGACGTGCTGCACGCGGCGGTGACCTCGGCTCCCAGAGCCTTGGCCAACTGCACGGCGTAGCTGCCTACTCCGCCCGAGGCGCCGGTGATCAGCACCTTCTGCCCTTCTGCGACACCGGCGAGATCGCAGGCCTGCAGCGCGGTCCCAGCTGAGATCGGAACCACCGCCGCCTGCTGGAAGCTGAGGTTCGACGGCTTGAGCGCGAGCTTGTCCTCTCGGGCCGCGGCGTACTCGGCGAACGCGCCCCGGGACATCCCGAAGACCTCGTCCCCTGCAGCGCTGCATTCATGACCTCATCGTCACGGCCTCAACGGGCGAACACATCGGCCGGGAGGTCGGATGTGAGCTGGACTTTCGGCGGAGCCCTCGGCCGTACTTTCGGCCGACCCGTGGGCCCCTTCTCGTTCTCTACGCTGAGCAGCGTGATGACAAGCGCGGTCGGCTCACTCTGGGATGAACCGCGGATTCCGCATCCGCCGAACCGCGTGTGGCGAGATTGGGTTCTTGTCGGTGCGCTCGTCCCGATGGCCGCGTTCGAAGGCATCTTCCGCGACGACGTCGTGTGGCGACCCATCGCGCTCATGCTCGGCGTCGGGCTGACCTGCACGCTGCTGTGGCGGCGCACCCAGCCTTTGGCCGCAGTCGCTGTCACCTTCGGCGCCCTGTTCGTGGTCGATGCCGCCGCGCTGATCGCTGACGCCGGGCCGGTGGGGCTAAACACCATGGCGTACGTGCTCCTGCTGCCCTACGCGCTGTTTCGATGGGGTAGCGGCAGGGAGGCCGTGGCCGGGTTGGTGCTGATCTTGGTCACGGCTGTCCTGGCTATCGCGGCCGACGCCACGGGCCCTGGCGAGGCAGTGTTCGGCGCCGCGCTATTGCTATTTCTTGCGGCACTCGGCGCTTCGGTCCGCTACCGGGCCACGTCTCGGCTCCAAGAGTTGGATCGGGTCAAACTCCGCGAGCGAGAGCAACTGGCCCGCGATTTGCACGACACCGTCGCCCACCACGTCTCTGCCATCGCGATTCGGGCCCAAGCCGGGCGCGTGGTGGAGGCGTCGGAACCCGGGGCAGCCGTGGACGCTCTCACTGTCATCGAGGCGGAGGCTTCGCGCACGCTGGCCGAGATGCGCATGATCGTGGCCGCGCTGCGGGTAGGAAATGCCGTGAGCGGCGAGCGCGACCTCGGCCCGCAACGGGGAGTCGCCGATATCGATCGCCTCGCCCGCACGGTCGGAGATTCGCCACGGGTCGAAGTCGAACTGTCCGGCGACTTCAGTCAGCTCCAGCCATCGATCGGGGCGGCGATCTATCGTCTCGCCCAGGAATCGATCACGAACGCTGTTCGACATGCCAGCTCAGCAACCCGCATCAGCGTCTCTGTCATCGGCGAGGACGACTGCGTGCGCCTGACCGTCGCTGACGACGGCGATGCCGGCCAGACCGGTCGGGGCCAGCCCGGGTACGGCCTCGTGGGCATGACCGAGCGAGCCATCCTCCTCGGTGGCACCCTCGAGGCCGGTCCCACGCGCGACAGCGGCTGGATTGTGAATGCCGTCTTGCCAAGGGCGGGCTCAATCAGTTGACCATCCGCGTGCTCCTCGCTGACGACCAGGAGATCATCCGTACCGGGCTCAGGATGATTCTCAATGCTCAGCCCGACCTCGAGGTGATCGGCGAGGCGGCAGATGGTGGTGAAGCGGTGGCGCTGGCCCGGCAACTGCGGCCCGACGTGTGCCTGTTCGACATCCGAATGCCGACCATGGACGGGATCGAGGCCACCCGGCAGCTGGCCGGGCGCGACGTGGCGGACCCGCAGGCGATCATCATCATCACCACCTTCGACCTCGACGAGTACGTGCATGGCGCCCTCAAGGCCGGCGCCCGCGGCTTCCTGCTCAAAGACGCAGGCCCCGAACTCCTGGTTCAGGCCATCCACGCTGCCGCCAACGGTGACGCCCTCATCGCCCCTAGCGTGACCGCCCGACTCCTGGCCACGTTCTCCGACGCCCGCAGGGGGTCGCCACCGGCTCAACCCCGGGAAGCATTGACTGCCCGCGAGGAGGAAGTACTCGTCACGGTGGCCAACGGCCGCACGAACGCCGAGATCGGCGCCCAACTCCACATCAGCCTCAGCACCGTCAAGACCCATCTCGCCAGTCTCATGATCAAGCTCGGGGCCCGCAATCGAGTCGAGATCGCCATGTGGGCGTACGAAACGGGCCGTATCCGGAGCTGAACGGTCGTGCCTTCGGTCTGGCGGTTGTGACGTAAACCGCCAGCAGACATGCGCGGCGATCAGTCGACTTCGACCCAGTCGAAGGTCCTGGTCACCGCCTTCTTCCAATGAGCGTAGGCAGCCTCGCGCTGGTCCTCCGACCAGGCCGGTTCCCAGCGTTGGTCCTCGTTCCAGTTGGCGCGCAGTTCGTCGGTGCTGTCCCAGAAGCCGACCGCCAGTCCGGCCGCGTATGCCGCGCCGAGCGCCGTCGTCTCGGCCACGACCGGGCGCCTCACCGGCACGCCCAGGACGTCGGCCTGGATCTGCATGCACAGCTCGTTGGCCGTGACGCCGCCATCGACCTTCAGCACGTCGAACCGCACACCCGAGTCGGCCACCATCGCCTCAGCCACGTCGCGACTCTGGAAGCAGATGGCCTCCAGGGTCGCCCGGGCCAGGTGCGCATTCGTGTTGTACCGAGACAG
>JALZLU010000131.1 GCA_030858685.1 Chloroflexota bacterium
GCAATGAAGTGCAAGACCTGCAGCAGGCGGACGCCAGCCTGGGCCGTGTCGAGCAGTTGCTGCGCGAGGCGCCGCGCATTGTTGATGGCCCCGGTGACGCGCTCCCGCCCGGTTCGCTGGCGGTGGAGCTGGACCGCGTGACCTTCGGCTATGCCGAGGGCATCCCGGTCCTGCGGGACGTCAGCATCTCCATCGCGCCCGGGCGTGTGCTCGGCGTCGTTGGCCGCACCGGCAGCGGCAAGACAACGCTGACTCGGCTCCTACCTCGCTTTTACGACCCGTGGGAAGGCACGGTCCGCCTCGGTGGCGTGGACCCGCGAACGGTCCGCCTCGCCGCCGTCCGCGCCCGCATCGGCCTGGTGTCGCAGGACATCCATCTCTTCAACGCCAGCGTCCGCGACAACCTGACCCTTTTCGACTCCACCATGCCGGATGAAAGGATAGCCGCGGCGCTGGACAGCGTGGGCCTGGGAGGGTGGCTTCGGGACCTGCCGGACAGGCTGGACACGCCATTGGGCAGCGGTGGGGCCGGACTCTCGGCGGGGCAGGAGCAGGTGCTCGCTTGCGCCCGCATCTTCCTCGGGGATCCCGACGTGGTGATTCTGGACGAGGCATCCTCTCGCCTCGACCCGGCCACCGAACGGCTGCTCCACCGGGCGCTCGGCCGGCTGCTCGAAGGTCGCACCGGCATCATCGTCGCCCACCGGCTCAGCATCTTCGCCTACGTCGACGACATTCTCGTCCTGGATGACGGGAGGGTGATCGAACATGGGCCGCGTCTCGCGCTTGCCGCCGACCCGACATCGCACTTCGCCCGGTTGCTTCGGGTCGCCAGCGAGGAGGTGCCCGCATGAACCGGATCCCGACCTGGCGCTACTGGCTGAAGATGCTCGGCTACGCGCCCTGGCTCTGCCTGCTCCACGCCGTGTTGTGGGCGGTGATGAACCTCTCGGCGCTGGTGCCCGGCCTGATCGCCAGCGCCTTCTTCGACACGCTCACCGGGGATGCGGACCTCCCTGGACTCATGGGCAGCACGAACGGACTGGTCGCGCTCCTGGCCGTGCTTGCCATGGGCCAGGCGGTCCTCTGGCTCGTCGCTGGCTTCGTCGAGATCACGATGCGCTTCACGATGAGCGGGTTCCTGCGTCGCAACCTGCTGCGGCATGTCCTGGAGCGGCCGGGGGCGCTCGCGCTGCCGTACTCCACCGGCGAAACGATCAGCCGTTTCCGCGACGATGCTTACGCGGCCGAGGACAACGTGGACTGGGGCGATGAAACGATCGGGGCGGCGCTGGTCGCGATCACCGCCTTCCTGGTGCTCCTGAGCATCGATGTCCGCATCACCCTGACGGTCATCCTGCCCCTGGCGGTCGTGGTAGCCGTCGCCCAGCGGGCCAGTGCCCGGCTCGGCCGGTACCGCGAGGCCAGCAGCCAAGCCACCAGTCAGGTCACCGGTGCGATTGGCGACATCGTGGGGGCCGTCCAGACGATCCAGGCCGCCGGCGCCGAGGATCGCACCGTCGGCCATTTCCGGGGGCTCAACGAGCGGCGCCGGGCGGCGATGCTGACCGACCGCGTCGCGTCGCAGGCGCTGGACGCCGTTACCTCCAATCTCGTCAGTGTCGGTACGGGCCTGATCATGCTGCTGGCCGCCGGGCGCATTCGCGACGGCAGCCTGACCGTCGGTGACTTCGTCCTCTTCGTCTCCTACATCGGCTTCATCGCCGAGTTCACAACCGGACTCGGCCAGTACCTCGCCCATTATCGCTCGGCCGGGGTCGCCTTCGAGCGCATGAGCGCCCTGCTTGGCGACGCTCCGCCCACCGCACTTGTCGCTCCCAACCCGTTGTACCTGCGCGGCCCGCTACCCGCCGTGCCGTCACCCGTGCCCATCGCGAACGATCGATTGACGCTCGTCGAGGCACAGGGGCTGAGCTACCGCCATCCACAGTCCGGACGCGGGATCGCCGAGGTCGATCTGCGCCTGACGCGAGGCACCCTGACAGTCATAACGGGGCGCGTCGGCGCGGGAAAGACGGCACTCCTGAGGACCTTTCTGGGGTTGCTCCCGCCGGAGTCGGGTGAGGTCCGGTGGAACGGCCAGGTCGTGGACGACGCGGCTTCGTTCCTCGTGCCGCCTCGGGCGGCCTACACGGCGCAGGTCCCGCGCCTGTTCAGCGACACGCTCAGGCAGAACATTCTGTTGGGACAACCGGAAGACCCGGCGATGCTGGCTGCCGCCGTGCACGGTGCCGTTCTCGATCACGACGTGAGGACGCTGGAGGCCGGGCTGGAGACGGCGATAGGCAGCCGCGGCGTCAAGCTTTCGGGTGGCCAGGTCCAGCGCACGGCGGCAGCGCGGATGCTGGTCCACCGCGCCGAGCTGCTGGTGATCGACGACTTGTCCAGTGCGTTGGACGTTGAGACGGAACGTGTGCTGTGGGAGCGCCTGTTCGCCCACGATATGGTCACGTGTCTGGCCGTCTCGCACCGGCGCATCGCGCTTCGCCGAGCCGACCACATCGTCGTCCTGAAGGAGGGCCGCATCGAAGCCGAGGGTACGCTGGACGATCTGCTCGCCAGGAGCGCGGAGATGCGTTCCCTGTGGGACGACCCGGAGGAGGATGACAATGCGCTGGAGCGCGATGGCGCCCGAAAGACGTAACGTTCAGTCAGCCTCTGCGAACGTTCGGAGATCCAGGCCGCAAACCGGGACCGCGTTACGGCACCACGCCGAGCCAGTCATGCCG
>JALZLU010000407.1 GCA_030858685.1 Chloroflexota bacterium
CAGGACCTGGCCCTGGCCCAGCCCAGCGTGGAGCGCGTCGCCATCAACACCTCCATCTTCCGTGCCACCGCGCTCATCTCACCAGACGCCTACCCCGAGGTGTACGCGCGACTCACACCGGACTTCCTGGGGCTGCCCTTCCGCTACGCCTGGCGATACTTGATCGACCCGGACGGGCTGGATGCGAGCACGGTGGCCACGCTGGCCGGCGACCTGACCCGCCTTGAGGCCATCTACCCCTTCCGCGGCACCACCGTCGACTCCGCTACGCCCAGCCTGCAGACCGGGCTCTCGACCATCATGGAGGGATACCGGGCGCAGCGCCAGACCGCGGAGGTGGCACTGTCCGTAGCGGCCATGGGACCGGCCGGCGCCTCGGCCGCGGCGTTGGGGCTGGTCTGCCTGCTCCTGGCCCGGCGACGCCGCGAATCGGTGCACCTCGTGCACGACCGGGGCGCGTCACGCGTCCAGATGTTGAGCGGTCAGGTCGTGGAGGGCCTGGTGGTGAGCGCGCCGGCCGCCGCCATCGGCTATCTGCTCGCCGTCCTGCTGACCGGCATGCTGGTCTCGCCATTGCCGGCGCTGCTCGTGGTGGTGGCCACCATGCTGCTCCTGGTGACCGCCGCCGATCCGCTGACGAGCAGCGCTGCACTGTCCGACGAGCACAGTCGTGCGGCCTCCGGCGCCGTGCGGCCGCAGCGCATCGTGTTCGAGATCCTGCTGGTCATCGTGGCGGTGATCGGTGCCATCTCGTTGCTGGATCGTGGCCCGGGCCAGGGTGGCGGGAGCGGTGCTGAAGCTACGGTCGATCCCTTCCTGGCAGCCGTGCCCCTGCTCATCGGCCTTGCCGTGGGGGTGGTCGTGTTGCGCATCTATCCCCTGCCCATACGCCTGCTGGCGGCCACCGCCGCGCTGTGGCGCGGGCTGGTCCCAGCCCTGGCGCTGCGTAACGCGTCCCGTGGCGTGGGCCTGGCACGGCTGCCACTGCTGGTGTTGCTCCTGGTGACGGCCATGGGCGTCTTCTCGTCCGTGCTGTTGACGTCCATCGAGCGAGGCCAGCACACGACCGCCTGGTCGGAGGCAGGCGCCGACTACCGCGTCGAGGTCGGACCCGGCAGCGCACTCCCCGTGACGTTCGACGCCGGCAGCACACCGGGCGCGGACGCTGTGGCCCAGGGCGTGCTCTCTGACGCGAGCTTCGAGGGCAGGTCGCGCCTGCGCACGGCGGTGCAGCTGATGGCGCTGGATCTGGCGTCGTATGCGCAGGTGGTGTCGGGCACGCCGGCCGAGGTCCGCTTCCCGACCGAGATGATCATCGGATCGTGGCAAGGCAACGCCGGCACGGATGAGGACCCCATCCCGGCTCTCATCTCGGTCGCTCTCTCGACCCGCAGCGAACTGGGCGTGGGCGACACGTTCGAAGGCTTCCTGGGAGGCGTCGGCGCGACCTTTCGCATCGCGGCCCTGATCGATCGCTTTCCGGGCATGGGGGCCGCCAGTGGCTTCCTCCTCGCCCCCAGGGAGGCCATCGCCGCCGCGTTCCCGCAGCGCGACCACGCCACCACGGTGGCCTACATCCGCGGCCCGGACCAGGTCGGCGCAGCCCTGCGTGAGCAGCTGCAGGCCCACCAGGGCGAGGTTCGGATCGTCTCCCGAGCCGAGCGCTTTGCCGCACTGCACGACGCGCCGCTGGTGACGGCGGTGACCTCCGGGTTCGGCGGGGCCCTGGCCGTGGCGCTGGCCTACTCGGTCCTGGCCATGGCGGCCGGACTGACGCTGGCACTCGGCGCACGCCAGCCGCAGCTTGCGCTCCTGCGCATCCTGGGCTTGCGGCCACGCCAGACCATGGGCCTGATCCTGCTGGAGCAACTGCCGCTTGTCATCGTCGCCCTGGTCGGCGGCATCGGCCTGGGGCTTGCCATCGCCGGACTCCTATCGCCGGGTCTGGGACTGGGGAGTTTCACGGGCGACCTGGCAGCCTTCGAGCTGGACATGGACCCGCTGGCGGTCGTGCTTCTGGGGGTGGCGCCCGTAGTCGTGATCACGGCCGCGGTGCTGGGCGGGGCGTGGCTGATCCAAAGATCGGACCTGGCGCGAGCCGCGCGGACGGGTGATGCGACGTGAAAGGGGACGCGGCTGAAGACCGAAGATGGGACGAAGGGCGCGCCGCCCGGCACGACCAGCGCGCGGACCGCAAGCGGGAGCCTTCATGAGTGACCCCCTGGAGACCATCATCGACGGGCACCGAACGCCCGATACCAGCGGCGCCCGACGGCCCGATCCCGGGCGCATGGCGTCGTCGCCGCCGCGGAGCAGCACTCAGCGGGCGCGCTACGGCGACGGTGCTGAGATCACCTGCGACAACCTGGTCAAGATCTACAAGGTCGCCGACCTCGAGGTGGTCGCGCTCCAGGGTCTGGATCTGATCATCGAGAGCGGCGAGCTGGTGGCCATCGTAGGCGCCTCGGGCAGCGGCAAGTCGACGCTGCTGAACATCCTGGGCGGCCTGGACGTGCCTTCGGCGGGCCGCGCCATCGTGGCCGGTCGGGATCTGGCGCAGATGAGTGGCCGCGACCGGACCTCGTATCGCAGGCACATCATCGGCTTCGTATGGCAGCAGACGGCGCGCAACCTGTTGCCCTACCTCAGCGCCCTGGAGAACATCGAACTGCCCATGATGCTGGAGGGCGTGGGCCGTCGCGACCGACGCGCTCGCGCCCTGGAGCTGCTTGGTCTGGTGGGTCTGCCCGATCACGCCCGTGCGTTGCCGGAACATCTCTCCGGCGGGCAGCAGCAACGCGTGGCCATCGCCCTGGCCCTGGCCAACCGGCCGGAGGTACTGCTCGCCGATGAGCCGACCGGCGAACTCGACACGACCACCTCCGAGGAGATCTTCCAGCTGCTGCGGACGCTCAATACGGAAGTCGGCACGACCATCGTCGTGGTCACTCACGATCCGCTCGTCTCGGAGCAGGTCCGGCGCACCGTGGCCATCCGCGACGGCCGTACCAGCAGCGAGACCCTGCGGCGATCCGCGCGGGCACATGACGGCGAGCACCAGGTCATCGCCGAGGAGTTCGCCGTCCTCGACCGAGCTGGGCGGCTGCAGCTGCCGCGCGCCCACGTCGAGGCGCTGGGCCTGGAGAAGCGGGTGCGCCTGCGCCTCGAGGGGGACCACATCGGCATCTGGCCGGATCGGCCGGAGCCCGAGGGCCGCCCTGGGACGGACCGTGCCTGAGGCGGCGGCGGAGCCCACCGCCTTGATGGTCGAGGTCGTTGACCTGGCGCGTGACTTCCCCAGCGGTGATGGCGTGGTACACGCCCTGGCAGGCATCGATCTGACCGTCAGCCGGGGCGAGCTGGTGGCGGTCAAGGGTCGCTCTGGGTCCGGCAAGACCACGCTGCTGAACCTCATCGGCGGGCTCGATCGGCCCACGCGCGGCCGCGTCGTGGTGGACGACCGACCGGTCTCGGAGCTGGCTGAGGACCAACTCGTGATGCTGCGGCGCCATACCGTGGCCTTCATCTTCCAGACCTTCGGGCTCATCCCCATCCTCTCCGCCGCGGAGAACGTGGAGATCCCTCTGCGCCTGGCCGCTGCCCGCTCAGCCGAGCGCGAGGAGCGCGTGGCCTACCTGTTGGAGATGGTCGGCCTGGGCGACCGCACGCGTCACCGCCCCCACGAACTGTCCGGAGGGGAGCAGCAGCGCGTGGCCATCGCCCGCGCCCTGGCCAATCAGCCGCAGCTCCTGCTGGCTGACGAGCCGACCGGCCAGCTCGACTCCCACACCGGCCGTGCGGTGATGACCCTGCTCCGGTCGGTGGTCAGGACCGAGGGCGTGACGGCCATCGTGGCCACGCACGACCCGATGCTGCTGGAGGTCGCCGACCGCGTGGTGGAGATCAGGGACGGTCGCCTGGTGGCTTGAGCCGATCCGGTCGCGACGCCTCAACGACCGCGCGGAGTCGATCGGCCTGTGCCGGGTCTGGGAGTGTCCTCTCCACCCCGATGGGCTTCTGGGGCATGGTCGGCGCTGGTCTTCAGCGCGCCGGATCGATAGCGGCCAGCTCACGTGCCCGCGCGAAGATACCGTCGAGCATGGCCGGGGTGAGTCGACCCGTGAAGGTGTTCTGCTGGCTGGGGTGGAAGGAGGCCAGCAAGCGGTAGCGGCCCACATCGGCCTCCGCCGCGTGCCCGAAGCGTGGCCGCGAGCCGTCCGGTCGCTGCCCGCTCGCGGCCAAAGCCCGCAGCGCCCCGTCCCAGGCGAAGGCGCCCAGCGCCACGACGACCCGGACCTCGCTCAGCTCGAGCAGCTCCCGCGCCAGGTAGGGCAGGCACGCGTCGCGCTCCTCGGGCGTGGGTCGGTTGTCTGGCGGCGCGCAGCGGTTCACGGCAGCGATGTACAGGTCGCGCAACGCCAGTCCATCAGTGGCATGCGTGGAGGTGGGCCGTGAAGCCAGGCCGGCGCGGTGCAGTGCCGCGAATAGAACGTCGCCCGATCGGTCACCGCTGAAGACCCTGCCGGTGCGGTTCCCACCGTGCGCAGCAGGTGCCAGGCCGACCAGCATGATCCGCGCTGAGGCATCGCCCATACCGGGCACCGGACGACGCCAATAGGGCTCGCCGTGGTAGCGGCGTGGCGGATCGAACGCGGCGGCTTCTCGCCAGGCCACGAGTCGGGGACAGCGGGAACAGACCACGACTTCGGATAGGACCGTTGCCAGTGCGCGGCGCCTGGTTTCGTGGCCGCTGGGCCGCTTCTCAGCGGCCGCGTCGCCGCTCACCATGGTCTCAGCCGCTGGTCCGGGCCGCATCGTCGCCCACCAGCTCCAGGACGCCCCGCAGCGGGATGCCCACCCAGTCCGGCCGGCTGTTCAGTTCGTAGGAGGTCTCATACAGTGCCTTCTGGAGGAGCAGGGCATCGAGCAGCGTGGCCAGCTGGAGGGGATCGGACGGGAGCAGGCTGCTGCCCTTCATGGCCTCCAGATAGGCGCCCAGGAACGCAGCCGAGACCCACGTGTACCAGCTGTGGGCCCAGGGCTCCAGCGTGGGCACGTCCTCCGGACGGACCAGGACCCCGGCCGGCGTGCCCATCAGGGATCCGTATGCCGCGTAGTGGAAGGAGCGAAGCATGCCCGCCACGTCACGCAGCGGGGAGCGCTTGTGGCGGCGCTCGGTTAGTGGTCGTCCCGGTTCACCCTCGAAGTCGATGATCACCACGTCGCGCCCCGTCCAGAGGACCTGGCCGGCGTGATAGTCGCCGTGGATGCGGATGCGCATGGTGTCCAGCCGGTCGGCGAGCATGGTGCGGAACCGTTCCTGGATGGCTCCGTCGGCGGCCAGGACCCGATCGACCGCAGGCAGCAACGCTTCAGGCAGTGATGCCCGTCGCCGGCGCAGCAGGCCGAGCGACTCTGTGGCCTGTGTGCGCATGCCCTGGTACACCGAGCGGCGGTGGAGGGCCGTGAAGGACTCCGGCGCGAAGGCAGGGTCGTCGGGCACGGCGGCCAATGCCAGATGCACCTCCGCCGTGCGCAGCCCCAGCAAGCGGGCGACCTCGAAATAGCCGCCCACGGCAGCACGCAGTCGCTCGGGTACCTCCTCGCCGGCGAGTCGCAGCAGCGCTGCGGCCGAGGTGGCACCGGCATCCGGTGGCGGCTCCGCTTCGGTGATGACCGTCTCGAAGAAGCCACCCAGCGCGTCGACGCTGTATTCCCAGACGTCGCCCTCGTTGGACACCAGCCCCTGGAGCAGCGCGATGGCCATCGACTCACCCCGCGCTGGGGCATAGGCCAACCAGCCGGCGACGGGTGCGCCGTGCGGGAAGCCACGCTCGGTCAGTACCCGTCCGATCTCGACATCGGGGTTGGTGCCGGCCTCCAGGCGGCGATAGAACTTCATGATCAGCCGGTCGCCGAAGAGCACCGAGGTGTTGCTCTGCTCTGCCCGACTGGGTGACGGATCGAGGTTTCCCGCAGCATCCCCGCGCAGTGCGCGGAAGGCGCCCGTGGTGTGGCCCGAGAGGGACCCGCCGGAACGCCCGCGGATGCGCCGCCGCCCGCCGATCAGGCCGAGCATGGCGCGCTCGAAGCGCGGGTCGAAGCAGGCGTCGTAGAGAACCCTGGCGGGACCATCCCCGCCGTCCGTGACACGTGCCACGAGGGCATGCGACGAGTGCTCCAGGACACGTTCCGCCTCCTCCGCCGTGGCCAGCGCGAGTGGCAGCAGGTATCTCTCCGGATCGCCGTCGTCGTACAGGATCTCCAGGATGAGCAGGCTCGAGTCAAGGCCGCCAGCGCTGATGGCCATCCGGTCGGACAGGCGCAACTCGCGGATCCGACGCGTCTTGGCCCCGAACCAACGGCGCGCGCGCAGATACGAGGGCAGCGAGCGCAGCAGGGCACGGCGTCGCACGTCGTCATCGAGGAGCGAATCAAGATCCCCTGCGGAGGGCAGAGTGGCCGGTCCTGCCTCGCCACCCAGGGTCGTGGCCGGCGTCACGAGCTGGAACCAGTAGAAGGCGTGCGGGCCAAGCGTGACGAAGAATGGGCGCTCGCCGACGGTCGGGAACTCCACGTGCCCGAACATCTCGACGGGGATCTGTCCAGCGAACCCCGCAAGGTCCAGCTCCGCGTACTGGACGTAGCGCGAGAGGTTGGCCACGACCAGGATCCGCTGGCCCTCGAACTCGCGTACGAAGGCCAGCACCTTGCGGTTCTCCGGATGCAGGAACTCGAGGCTTCCCCGGCCGAAGGCGGGATGCTGCTTGCGCAGCGCGATGAGCCGCTTCATCCACCACAGCAGCGAGTGCGGGTTGTCCTGCTGGGCCTGGACGTTGATGGCCTCGTAGTGGTACTCGGGGTCGGTGATGATGGGCAGGAAGAGGCGCTGGCGGTTGGCCGCGGAGAAGCCTGCGTTGCGGTCGCCGCTCCATTGCATCGGCGTGCGCACGCCGTTGCGGTCGCCCAGGTAGACGTTGTCGCCCATGCCGATCTCATCGCCGTAGTACAGGACGGGCGTGCCGGGCAGCGCGAAGAGGAGCCCGTTCATGAGCTCGATGCGCCGCCGGTTGTTGCCCATCAACGGTGCCAGGCGCCGCCGGATGCCCAGATTGATGCGCATCTGCGGGTCGTGCGCATAGACCCGGTACATGTAGTCCCGTTCCTCGTCGGTCACCATCTCCAGCGTCAGCTCATCGTGGTTGCGCAGGAACATGGCCCACTGTGAGTTCTCGGGGATGGCCGGCGTCTGCTCCAGGATGTCCAGGATGGGGAAGCGATCCTCCATGCGCAGCGACATGAACATGCGTGGCATGACCGGGAAGTGGAAGGCCATGTGGCACTCATCGCCCTGCCCGAAGTAGGCCACCGAGTCCTCCGGCCACTGGTTCGCCTCGGCCAGCAGCATCCGGTCGCCGTAGCGCTCGTCGACGTGGGCCCGCAGCTCACGCAGGAAGGCGTGCGTCTCGGGCAGGTTCTCGCAGTTGGTGCCCTCGCGCTCATAGAGGTAGGGCACGGCATCCAGGCGCAGCCCGTCCACGCCCATGTCGAGCCAGAAGTCCATGGCCTTGACCAGCGCCGCACGAACCTGCGGACTCTCGAAGTTCAGGTCCGGCTGATGCGAGTAGAAGCGGTGCCAGTAGTAGGCGTTGGCGACCGGGTCCCAGGACCAGTTGGACGTCTCGAAGTCCTTGAAGATAATGCGCGCCTCGCGGTATCGGTCGGCCGTGTCGCTCCACACGTAGAAGTCCCGGTAAACGCTGCCCAGCGGGGCACGCCGCGCTCGCTGGAACCACGGGTGCTGGTCGGAGGTGTGATTGCAGACCAGCTCCGTGATGACCCGCAGGCCGCGGCGATGAGCCTCGCGGATGAAGGCCCGCACGTCGCGCAGCGTGCCGTAGTCCGGGTTGACGCTGGTGTAGTCCGCGATGTCGTAGCCGTCGTCCTTGAGCGGCGATGGATAGAAGGGCAGCAGCCAGATGGCGGTCACGCCCAGGTCCTGGAGATAGTCGAGCTGAGCGGTGAGGCCGCGGAAGTCGCCCTGGCCGTCGCCACTGCGGTCGAAGAAGGCGCGAACATGCAGCTCGTAGATGATGGCGTCCTTGAACCAGTGCGGATCCCCTTCGGTCCGGCCGCCGGCGCTGCCCGGGTCGCCCGCCGCTGCCCCGCCCCGTCGACCGCGACGAGCCGTCTCCGTCACCCGTACGCCTCGAACTGCGACTCCGTGCCCAGCCGGCGGATGGCGAAGACGTGTGCCTGGGCGCGGCCGGGCGCCAGCTCCACGCGGTTGTGGGCGCCGCGCCACAGGTACGTCTCGCCCGAGAGCAGGTCCTGGGCTTCGAAGGGCGCCGCGGCATCCAGGCCGAACGCACCGAGGGGCAGTTCCAGGCTGCCGGCATGGGCCGCTCGGGGATCGAGGTTCACCACCGTGAGCACGATGTCCGAACCGTCCTCGGTCTGCTTCGAGTAGGCCAGCAGCTGATCGTCGTCGATGGGATGGAAGCGCAGCCGCTCGTTGGACTGGAGCGCCGGGTGCTCCCGGCGGATGGTGTTGAGTCGCGTGACCAGGGGGCCGAGCGAATCGGACCCCTCCAGGTCCCAGACCCGCTGCTGGTACTTCTCCGAGTCCAGATACTCCTCGCTGCCGGACTCGCGCGGGGTGGCTTCCAGGAGCTCGTAGACCGGGCCGTAGATGCCGTAGCTGGCGGCGAGCGTGGCGGCCAGCACGAGGCGCGCCTCGAACATGGGTCGGCCGCCCGACTGCAGCGTCTCGTGCAGGATGTCCGGCGTGTTGGGCCAGAAGTTGGGCCGGAAGTGCTCGCGCACGTCGGTTGTCGTGAGCTCCGTGAGGTAGTCCGTGAACTCATCCTTGGTGGTGCGCCAGGTGAAGTAGGTGTAGGACTGAGTGAAGCCCAGCTTGGCCAGCCGGTACATGACCTTGGGCCGCGTGAAGGCCTCGGCCAGGAAGATGAGGTCCGGGTAGTCCGCCTTGAGCCGGCCGATGGCCCACTCCCAGAACCCGAAGGGCTTGGTGTGCGGGTTGTCCACGCGGAAGACACGCACGCCCTCGCCAGCCCAGTACGCCATCACGCCGTGGAGCGCGTCCCACAGCTCGCGCCAGCCCTCGCTCTCGAAGTCGAAGGGATAGATGTCCTGATACTTCTTGGGCGGGTTCTCCGCGTACTGGATGGTGCCGTCCGGCCGGCTGCGGAACCACTCCGGGTGCTCGCGCGCCCAGGGATGATCCGGTGAGGCCTGGAAGGCGATGTCCAGGGCCAGTTCCAGGCCGTGATCCGCGGCGGCCCTTACGAGCGCCCGGAAGTCCTCCATGCTGCCCAGATCGGGATGCAGTTCGGTGTGGCCGCCACCTTCGCCGCCGATGGCCCAGGGCACGCCCGGATCGTCGGGGCGAGGCGTGAGCGAGTTGTTGGGTCCCTTGCGAAAGGCCTGGCCGATGGGATGGATGGGCGGCAGGTAGAGGATGTCGAAGCCCATCCCGGCGACGTAGGGCAGACGTGCGATGACGTCCCGGAAGGTGCCATGGCGCGCGGCGTCCGGCGAGGTGGATCGCGGGAACAGCTCATACCAGGCGGAGAAGCGCGCCCGCTCCCGGTCGACCACGACGGGCAGCTCCGGCTCGGCGACCGTAGCGTGGAGGCCGTCCGGGTAGCGCTCCATCAGCTCACGGAGCACCGGGTCCAGCGCTGCTCCGGTGCGATCGTCGGCTGGCAGGGAGGCGTCGCCGATGCGCGTCGCGGAAGCCGCCAGATCGGCACGATCGCGCTCCGCTGCACCGGGATCCTCGACGCTCGCGGCAGGGCCAGCGGCCCGCGCCGCAGCGGCATCCACCAGCTCGGCACCGATGAGCAGATCGACCGCGAGGTCCTGGCCCGCCTCGATGCGCCGCCGCAGATCACGCGTCCACGAGCGGAAGCGGTCCACACGGCCCTCGACGGTGTAGAGATAGCGGCCGGGGCGCTCCACGGTGAAGCTGCCCACCCAGCGATCGTTGCCGTGGACATGCGGCCGCATCGCTTCGACGGTGGGACGCGTGGCGCCTTCCGCGCGCCAAAGCAGGCGCACGGCAAGCTCATCGTGACCGTCGCTGAAGACGTCCGCCTCGACCTCGATGCGATCCCCGGCGATGCGCTTGATGGCATAGCGGCCACAGTCGATCTGGGGCGCGATGCCTTCGATGACCACGCGTCGACGCCCGTCGTGACTCACGGCTCGGGCTCCGCACTGGATGGGCCGACGCGCCAGCCTGCCGACGCCACACGCGCCTTCATCTCCTCGGCAGCCATCACCCGCGCCGCCGCGCGAGCGTCGCCGTCGCCGTCGGTGTCGTCGTCGTTAGCCGCGCCATCCTCCTCGGCCGCAGCCAGGATGTCTCGCGCGGCGAGCGCGTCCACGAGATCCTCGAAGGCTTCCCGCTCCACATACGTCTCGCCCCGCCACTCGTTGGCACCCATCGACCGGCGGATCTCGGGGTCGGTGAGCCAGGCAGCCGGCACCAGCGCCCTCGATGGCTCGGCGTCTACCGCGTCGGC
>JALZLU010000410.1 GCA_030858685.1 Chloroflexota bacterium
CCGCGGATCCCATCGCCAGGGCGCTGGCCAACGGCCGCAGCGGCAACGTTGCCATCGTGGGCTCGCTGCGCGACATGTGGCGGCAGGGACTCGCCGTCATGCTGTCGGAGGCACTGCGGGCCAAGGGCCTGTCCGCGATCATCGCCGACGTCGACGGCTCGCCGCAGCGCGAGCGGGAGGTGCTGCACATGTTGGCGGCCCAGCGGGTGGACGGCGCGATCGTGCTGCCGATCGACCCATCGGCCGATTATTGGGCGGACGTTCCTGCCGACCTGCGGATCGTTTCCATCGGCGATGCGCTGCCCACGCTTCCGGAGGCCTGCTGCGTCCTCTTCGACAACGAATACGGTGTGGGCACGGCCCTGAAGCACCTGGCCGGGCTGGGACACCGCGCAGTGGGGCTGCTTGCTCCATCCCTTACCAGTACGCCTGGGAGGCCCGCAGAGGTGCTGGCTCAGACATTTGGCCAGTCCATGGGCATGGAGGTGCGCGTTTCGTCGTCGCCTGCAACGGTCGCTGGTGCGGCTGAAGCCGCGAGGGAGCTTCTGGCCGCCTCCCCGCGGCCCACCGCTTTATTCTGCCTGGGTGACTCCCTCGCCTTTGGCGCCTACAGTGCGGCGCGCGGTCTCGGTCTCTCCGTGCCGGATGATGTGTCGATCCTTGGATTCGATGACAGTGAGCTGGCGCCCCTGGTGACTCCGGAGCTGACCACGTTCGGGTGGGACGAGCAGGCCATCGTTGACGCCGCCGTGCGCAGCCTGACCATGCCGGACGATGACGACAGCGTGCCGGGCACGGTGATGTTCCGGCCGGAGTTCATTCTCCGGGGTTCGACGGGAGCGCCACAAGCAGCCCTTCCGCCCACCCCGTAGCAAGGAGCCCCGAGAGCTTCGCCACCTCCCGCCCAAACGGCCGGTCGGCGGTGCCCTCCGGCAGCAGGCCGACGACGGCGGCAAGCAGCGCCTGAAGCTCCGCGCCCCATGCCGACGGAGCCCCCGGAATCAGGTGGATCGCCTGGTTGACCGCCAGGAGTTCGCAGGCCAGTACGTCGCGGACCGCATCGATGGCATCACCGCAGGCCACCGCGGCCTCCACCGAAAAGCTTTGAACGTCCTCCTGTCCCAGCGAGGTTTCACTCACGCCAATGCTGACTGGCCGCGCCGCGCCCACCAGGGCGTGGGTCACGCCGACGGCGCGCTTGTGTACCGCCACCATGCCGCCGTGGAGCCCCGGGCGGCCGGACAACTGGCGGGGAAGTCCGGTTACGCGCTCGTCCAGTAGCCGGTGCAGTCGCGCGGCCGAAGCCTCGGCGCAGTGGATGAGGGAGAGCCGGAGGCCATCCAGTGACGCGGCAAGGTCAAAGCCGTCGAAGCCCGCGGTTCCGACGAAGCGGCCGCCCAGGAGGGCTGGCGAGTCCGTGACTCCGTCCAGTGCGCGGTCAACGGCCCGCTCCAGTGCGTCGATGGAGCGCAGGAGGTGGGCCACGGCGGGCCCCGCGATCCGGAAGGACAGCGGAGCCTGGAGGCTCCGGGGGTGCGGGTCCGTCCCGACCAGGCGGCGCACTGCTCCCAGCACGACGCCGAGTTCGGAGTTGGACCGGGCCACGTCCGCTTCGAACGGCTCACGGTTGGCGCCGATGAGCGCCAGCCCGGCCGCCAGAACCGCAACAGTCTGTTCGGCAACGCTGCGCGCGGCGCGGACCCGGAGGATCGCAAGGGCTGTGGTGACCGGCACACCCTCGATCAGAGCAACGCCTTCCTTCGGTCCGAGCCGGAAAGGCTCAAGCCCTGCGCCTTCGAGGGCGCCCGGGGCCGGGACCGCGCCGTCCGCGCCGAGGAACTCCCCGGAACCGGTCAAGGCGCCGCCAAGGTGGGCCAGAGGTATGATTTCGCCCGCGGCGCCGAGCCGGCCGCGGGGGATGGCCGGCTGAAGATCCCGATTGAGAATTTCCGTGAGGCGGACACAGAGCCCGGGGGAGACCCCGGCATCGCCGTTGAGGAAGGAACGCAACCGTGCAGCCACGGCAGCCCGGGATTCACATGTGT
>JALZLU010000418.1 GCA_030858685.1 Chloroflexota bacterium
GGCGAGGAGGTCTGGGATCTGGTGCGCGGCTGTATCCGCTCGTACCTGATCCTGCGCGACAAGGTCCGCCAGTGGAACGAGGACGCCGAGATCCAGGAGCTGGTGAGCGGACTGGACGTGAGTGACCCGGAGCTTGAGACGCTCTCACAGTGGTCTCCGGAGAACGGGCGGGCGCTGCGCGAGCGGACCTTCGACCCGGCCGAGCTGGCGGCTCGTTCGCTGGGCTACCAGCGTCTCGACCAACTCACCTTCGAGCTGCTGACCGGCGTCAGGGGGTGACCCGGCGCGTCTTCCTGGGGGTCGATTGCGGCACCCAGTCGACGAAGGCGCTACTGCTGGACGCGGAGTCGGGGGACACGGTGGCCATCGGGCGGGCTGATCACGACCTCATCGAGCGTGCCGACGGGACGCGGGAACAACATCCCGACTGGTGGACCGCGGCGGCCGTGGCAGCCATCCGTCTGGCGATCAACGACGCTGCCACTGCCGGTTATCACGTAGACGTGGCGGGTGTCGGCGTCTCCGGCCAGCAGCACGGTCTGGTGGCGCTCGACGCCGCCGATGTATCACTCCGGCCGGCCAAGCTCTGGAATGACACCACCACCGCGTCGCAGTGCGCTGACCTCACGGAGCGGCTGGGCGGGCGCGAGCAAGTGCTGCGGCTCACTGGGAATGCCTTCCTGCCGGGCTACACGGCCCCCAAGGCCGCCTGGCTGCGCGACCACGAGCCGGAGGTGTATGCGGCCGCGAGGCGCTTCTGCCTGCCGCATGACTACCTGAACCTGTGGCTGACGGGATCGTTCGCGACGGAGCCTGGCGACGCCTCCGGCACGGCCTACTTCGATGCGCGCGAGCGGCGCTACAGCGACCCGGTCCTGGCAGCCACCGACCCGGACCGTGACTGGGCGACGACGCTGCCGCCGGTGGTGGCCCCACGCTCCGTATTGGGCGAGTTGCGGGTGGAGATCGCGGAAGCCATCGGGCTCGCGATCGGGACGCCCGTGAGCGCCGGTGGCGGCGACAACATGTGCTCGGCCATCGGAGTCGGCGCCATCGAGCCTGGCCCTCTCGTGGTCAGCCTCGGGACCTCGGGCACGGTCTTCGCCTACGGCGCCGAGCCTGCCGTGGACCCAGCCGGTGAGGCGGCCGCTTTCTGCGATTCGACCGGCGGCTGGCTGCCGCTGGTCTGCACCCTCAACTGCACGGGCGCGACAGACTGGATCACCGACCTGCTGGGCCTCGACCACGATGGCTTCGAAGGTGCGCTGATCGGCGCGGGTCCCGGCGCGGCTGGTCTGACGTTCCTGCCCCACCTCGATGGCGAGCGAACGCCGGACCTGCCCGCGGCGAGTGGCACCTTCACCGGCCTGCGCAGCACACACCGACCGGCCGACCTGGTGCGCGCCGTCGCGGAGGGCGCGACGTTCGGGCTGGGCTACGGCTTGGACGCGCTGCGCCGGGCCGGCGTGGCACCAAGCGAGGTCACGCTGGTCGGCGGTGGAGCTGCATCGGACGCCTGGGCGCAGCTCTGCGCGGACGTGCTGGAGCTGCCCGTGCGGCGACCGACCGTCGTGGAGGCGGCCGCTCGGGGAGCCGCCCTCCAGGCACGCTGGGTCGTGGACGGTGTGGCGCCGGAACGTGACGTGGCGGACGGCGACCGCTTCGAGCCGGCACCCAGCCAGGCGCTCATCGACGCGGCGGGTCGCCAGGACACACTCCGGCAGATGGCGCTGGATGGACGTCTGTGACCGCTGCCGGACGCTTCATCCTCGGCCTGGACATCGGTGGCACCAAACTCGCCGCTGGCGTGGCCGGCGATGACGGCCGGCTCCTGTCAAGAGAGGTGATCCCGGCCGGAACGGAGGAGGGCCCGGAGGCCATGATCGCGCGCCTCGTGGCGATGGGCCGCCGCGTGGTGGACGCCTCTGGCGTGGCGCCGTCCGACATCGCCGCCACAGGCGTCTCCTGCGGCGGGCCACTCGACATCCGGACCGGGATGGTGCGCGAGCCGACCAACCTGCCCGGGTGGGTCGATGTCCCGCTGGTGGACCGCCTGACAGCGGACTTCGCCGACCTCCTGGGGGGCCGGCCCGTGTACCTCGAGAACGACGCCAACGCCGCGGCCATGGCGGAGCACCGCTACGGGGCCGGCCGTGGCGTGCGCAACCTGGTCTACCTGACCATCTCGACCGGCATCGGCGGCGGCGTCATCGTGGACGACCGCATCGTGGAGGGCGAGAGCGGCAACGCCGCGGAGATCGGCCACATGTCGCTTTCGCACGACGGCTGGCCGTGCCCCTGCGGCAGCCGGGGCTGCCTGGAGGCTTTCTCGTCCGGGACCAACATCGCGCAACGCGCTCGCGCTCGCATCGTGGCCGGCGAAACCTCCACCCTGACCTCCCTGGCGCCCGAGGCCATCACCGCCCGCGAGGTGGCCGAAGCGGCTCGTGCCGGAGACCCGCTGGCGTGCACGGTCTGGGACGAGACGGTCGCCGTGCTGGGCGCTGGCGTGGGCAGCATCATCAACCTCTTCAATCCACGACTGGTCATCCTGGGCGGCGGGGTGACCGCGGTCGGCGACCAGCTCATCGCCCCCGTCCGACGCATCGCGCTGGAGCGGGCCTTCCCGTCCATTGCCGCGGAGGCTGACGTGGTCATCGCGGAGCTGGGCGCCGACATCGGCATCGTGGGCGCCGTGGCCGCTGCGCAGGTTCGGCTGCTGGGGGCGGCATGACGGAAACCAAGGCCGGACCCCGGACGACCTGACGCTCCACCTGATCGGCTACTCGCACATCGACCCGGTCTGGCTGTGGCAGTGGCAGGAAGGGCTCCAGGAGGTCAAGGCCACCTTCCGCTCGGCGCTGGACCGGATGGATGAGTACCCCAAGTTCAACTTCAGCATCAGCTCGGCCGCCTTCCACGAGTTCCTCCAGCGCATCGACTTGCAGAACGATCTTTCCGATCAGTCGCCCTAGCGACTACCCTCAGCGCTGCTGACGCCGTGGACCGTCGTGATGACGGCGCGACCGATGGGCCGGCAGGACCCGCCGATGAGGAGAAGAGACCGTGGGGAGAGACGAGATGCGACCGCGACCGCTGAAGGGCCTTGCCCTGTTCACCGTGCTGAGTCTGGCCATCGCGGCGTGCGGCGGGCCGGGA
>JALZLU010000078.1 GCA_030858685.1 Chloroflexota bacterium
TGCGCAGCGCGTCGATGTCCAGGCCGGAGTCGGTCTCGTCCAGGATGGCGAACTCCGGCTGGAGCACGGCCATCTGCAGCATCTCCAGGCGCTTCTTCTCCCCGCCGGAGAAGCCCTCGTTGACGTACCGCGCGGCGAACGAGTCCTCCAGCTTGAGCAGCGCCATCTTCTCGCGCATCAGCCGGCGGAAGTCACCCATGGTGATACCGCCGCGCGTCATGTCGGACGGGTCGATCTCGGAGTCGCCGCCTTCCACGCCGCGTCGTCGGGCGTTCAGCGCCGTGCGCAGGAAGCTGGCCACGGACAGGCCGGGAATGGCCGTGGGGTACTGGAAGGCCAGGAAGAGGCCCAGCCGCGCGCGCTTGTCGGGCGACAGCTTGAGCACGTTCATGCCCTTCCAGAGGACTTCGCCGCTGGTCACCTCGTACGCCGGGTGGCCCATCAGCGCGTAGGCCAGCGTGGTCTTGCCCGAGCCGTTCCGACCCATGATGGCGTGGACCTGGCCCTTGCGGACGGTCAGGTCGATGCCGGCCAGGATCTCGTGGCTGCGATCGGCCACGGGCACCACGTGCAGGTCGCGGATGACCAGCTCGCGGTCATCACCGGCGGATATGGGCACGGCCTCTGGCTGGGTCAGGGTCTCGGTGATGTTCATACGGCGGGCACGGGCTCCTCAAGAGGATGGAAGGGGTGGGCGGGGCGGGGCTGGGCCAAGTCGGCCAAGCTAAGGGAGTCGAGCGCTCCGATCACCGCGTCACGCACCCGCGACCACAGGACATTGACGTTGCAGTAGGACGTCCGACCGCATAGGCCGGCGTGGGCGGGATCCTCGCTGGCGCAGACCATGGGGGCGATGGGTCCCTCCAGGGCGCGCAGGACCTCACTCATGCGGATGTTCCCGGGCTCGCGGGACAACTGGTAGCCACCGCGCGCACCGCGAGTGCTGGTCACCAGGCCGGCACCGCGCAGGCTCACTACGAGCTGCTCCAGGTACGGACGTGGCAAAGCCTCGTGGTCGGCCATCTCGGCGATGCTCACCGGACCGCCGCCGTGGTGACGCGCCAGCTCCACCATCAGCCTGACGCCGTACTCGCCGCGCGTCGAGAAGTGCACCGCTCCAGAACTAGGGAACGTGGTGCGCAGGGCGCGGGGCGCGGGCATCGCCGACGGTTCGGCCGCCAGCACAGTCAGACCGTCAGCCAAGGCCGCATCGGTCGTGGGAAGGTGAATCGAATTCCGACTTGTCACGTCAGGATTGAGTCTAGCCCTCCGACCCGAGGCCGTCAACGCAGGCGTGAGACCCTGTCTGCGCTCGTGACGGTACACTGCGCGCCGCCATGAACGTCTTCCATCCGATCTCGGCGCCACGGCCCGGTACGCGATTCGCGCGCATGGCCGCGACCGTCCTCCTGCTGTCCGCCTGCACCGCCACACCAGACGCATCGCCCGGTGAGAGCGGGTCGCCCGGTCCCGGTTCACCCAGCGCCGGAGCATCAGCGCCGACTGCGACCCGCGAGCCCGGCCCCACCAGTCCGCTGTTCGGCCAACCCCCGCCGTTGGACCCCTGCGAGCTGCTCCTCCCAACCGAGATCCAGTCCGTCCTGGAGGGACCGTACTTCACCACGGAGCAGGAAAGCTCACGGGGTGCGGCCTACACCTGCATCTTCGAGACCGAGAGCCGCGAAGATCGGGTGGCCGTGACGGTACGCAAGCCACCGGTCACGCTGGAGGAGTTCATCCGGCGCATGGAGGGCTTCGGCGAGCGGGCAACGGCCATCACGGACCTCGGCGGGCCGGCTGCATCGGTGGTCTTCGGGCCGACAGCGACCGTCTACACGTTGCACGAGGACGTGCAGTTCTACATCGACGTAGTCCGCGGCGACCGACCCGGCGGTGAGATCTCCCCGCTGGCCCTCGGCCTGATGGAGCGCGCCCTTGCCCGCCTCCGGGCCGACGACGCCGGTGCCATCTGGAGCAGCCATGTCTAGCGAGCCGCAGCGTCTGATCACCGTGCGCGGCGTGGGTCGCGTCCGGAGACGGCCGGACCAGGCCACCCTCTCCGTCTCGGTGGAACGCACGGCACCGACCGCGGCGGAGGCGCAGGCCGGCACGAGCCAGCAGATGCGCGACGTGATGACGGCACTGTCGGGTCGAGGCATCGATGCCGCGGACCTCTCGACAGAGGCGATCTCGCTCGAACCGACCTATGACTACCGCGAGTCGGGTGCCCGACTGACCGGCTATCGCGCCAGCCAGGCCCTCGGCCTGCGCCTTCGCCGGCTGGACGAGCTGGGACCGACCGTCGATGCGGCCGTCGCCTCTGGCGCGACAGGCATCTCCGGCGTGACCCTGGGCATCGCTGACGCTCGTTCCGCCGAGGAGGAGGCCCGCGGCCTGGCGGTGGCCGACGCGCGGCACCGCGCCGAAGGTCTGGCAACCGCGGCCGGTGTCACCCTTGGCTCACTGGTCACCCTCTCCGAGGGCAGCACGGACGAAGGACCGCGGCCGATGATGCGGTCGCAGGCTGAGGCGATGTCCGCCGACACGCCCGTCGCGGAGGGTTCGACGGAGGTGGTCGTGGCCGTTCAGGCCAGCTTCGCCATCGAAGACTGACGTGCCGGACGATGCGCCGCCTCCGGAGCGCCCCGGAGCGCGGGTTCGGCGCGGACGGGTCGGCACGAGGTCCGGCGGGCTGAACCTCTTGGCGGCTGACCGTGCGAGCCACACCAAGCCCGCGGGCCCCTCACGCGGCGCCGCCTAGCTATTCCGCGCCGCGGATGCCCGTGTCGTAGTTGATCTCCACCTCCGTGAACGTGCCTGCCACGACCGACACGGCCTGCGGCGGCGCGGAGGGCAATGGATCGCCGCCGGGCGTCGGCGCGATGGTGTATTGGCCAGGCGCCAGAAGCACCTCGAAGTGGCCATCTTCGCCCGACGTGACCCGCGCCACCTCGCCATCGTTCATGTCCAGGATGACCAGCACCGCCACGTAGGGGGTGGTGCACGGCACGTCACGCGTTTGCACCGGGCAGGTGGGTCCCAGCTGGACGAAGCCCCGGATGCCCGAATCGAGCGGCACGGACGGCAGCGGGGTCGGGCCGCCCGGGCCGCAGCCCACAAGCGCGATGATGAGGGCCACGAGCACGGTCGCAGGGGCACCGGGCGGAGCTCGCCGTCTCCAGCGACCGAGCCGCATCAGAGTCCCGACAAGGTCCTGATGGCGCGAGCCAGCGCCGAGACATCGTCGTCCCCGTGGCCTTGTGCCACGAGTCCGTTCTCGATCTGCGCGGCCATCGCCGCGACCGGCAGGGCGACGCCCGACTCGCGCGCCATGGCCAGGGCGATCATCACGTCCTTGAGATGCAGCGACACCTTGAACCCGAGCGGGTACTCGTCCGCGACCATCCTTCCACTGCGGTTCTCCAGCACCCAGGAGGCAGCCGCGCCACCGCCCAGCGCCTCCACCACCCGCTCAGGGTCCAGGCCGCTGCGCATGGCTAGCACCAGGCCCTCGGCCACGCCGAGGTAGGTGCCGCACAGGATCACCTGGTTCACCGCCTTGGTGGCCTGGCCGGCACCGAGCGGGCCCATGTGCGTGATGGATCGCCCCATCGCCTCGAGGATGGGCCGGGCGCGCGCTACGTCGACCTCATCGCCCCCCACCATGATGGTGAGGGTGCCCTTCTGGGCGCCTTCCGAGCCGCCGGAGACCGGCGCGTCGACCATGGCCACGCCCTGCTCCCCAAGGCGCGCGGCGAAGTCACGGGAAGCCGCCGGACTGATGGTGGAGCAGTCGACCACCAGAGCCCCGGGCCGGGCGCCCTCCGCGACGCCGTCCGGGCCGAAGAGCACGGCCTCCACGTCGGGCGAGTCAGAAACGCAGATGACCACGACATCGGACGCCTCTGCCACGGCGCGCGGACTGGCCGCCTCCGCCGCGCCGAGTTCGAGCAACGGCGTCGCGCGGCCGGCCGATCGGTTCCAGACCGTGAGCAGGAACTCGGCACGGCGCAGATTCGCGGCCATGGCCCCGCCCATCGTCCCCAGACCGCAGAACCCGACACGCTCCAATGCGAACGCTCCTCACCGTCATCCAGATCGCGCGGCGCGTGACGCGCTTCGCCGATGGTAACGGCCCCGGAATCGCAAGAGCCCCGCCGCAGGGGCGAGGCTCTAGATGTGGCCGGTGGCAGTCCCCCCGATGAACGGGTCGCCGGTCAGTCCCGGCCGCTGCCGAAGATGCGCATGAGGCTCATGAAGATGACCACGAAGTCGATGTACAGGGCCAGGGCACCAAGCACGGAAGCCGACTCGCGATCGCGGATGCCGGGCATCTCACCTTTCTTCAGGCGCTGCACGTCGTAGGCCGTGAGGCCCGTGAAGATGACCACGCCACCGAAGCCGATGATGAGGTTGAGCGTGTCGCTGCCGGGGAACAGGAAGAAGTGCACCAGCGAAACGACCAGCAGGCCGATGACGCCCATGAACAGGATCCCACCGAGACTGGTCAGATCACGCTTGGTCACGAAGCCAAAGAGGCCAGCCGCGGCGAAGATTGCCGATGCGCCGAGGAACGCTGAGACCACGCCGGAGACCTGTCCCAGGCCGATGTAGGCGTAGACCACTGCTCCGATGACCAGGCCGTTCATCAGCGCGTAGATGAAGAGCAGGGCCAGACCTGGCAGTGCGCCGATCTTGTTGATGAGGAAGCTGAGGGCGAACACGAATCCAAGCTGGCCGAACGCCAGGATCAGGTAGTTCTGGAGGACGAAGGTCCGGACGCTCTCGTTGGCCACCACGAAGTAAGCAGCAGCAGCGCTCACCAGCAGGGCCACGAACATCCAGACGAAGCTCATCGTCAGGAAGCCTTCGCGGGGGGCCACGGAGACTCGCTCGCCGTTGACCATCACGCCGCCGCTCATGCTGGCGGCCGGCGGTAGTGCACCGTACGGTGCGGGTGCGCCCTGGTTGGGGGCCTGGTAGCGGTCGGGTTGGTTGCGATCTCGATCGAACACGGTTCGCGGTTCCTTTGCACTGGTTCCGGCAGGCTCGACCGTCCGGAGGGGCGTCCGTTGCGGACGCGACACCTGCCAGTCTAGCGTCGCCACGCCATGGCGCAGGGGGACCTTCGTTCTTGAACCCGGACGCTAGGGTGGCCCGGGTCTACCTTGGCTCGGTCCGGGCCAGCGTCGCGGAGCGCTCCTCGGCCTGCTCCGCGGCGCGGGCCAGCACCCAGAGGAGGTCCGCCTGACGGTTGAGGTAGGGCACCAGCCAGGGGCCGGCGACCTGGCCATCGCGCTGGAGCGTGACGGCGCGACGCTCAGCGCGACGGAGGATGGTCCGCGCCAGCTCCAGGGCCGCAGAGAGCCGCGACTCCCCGGGCAGCACGAACTCGCGCGGCATCTCGATGCGGGACTCATAGGCGGCCAGATCGGTCTCGAGCCCGGTCAGCATGGACTCGTCGACCCTGGTCGTGCCGTCCTTCAACTTCTCCCTGGCATCGGGGTTGGCAGCCAGCTCGGCACCGACCACGAAGAGGCCGCGCTGCAGACGCAGCAGCAGATCGGCCAGGGCGTCCAGTTCGGGCGGCAGTGAGCCGGCCCGCCGCAGGTCGCCGATCTCGGCGCGGGCCAGACCCAGGGCAGCCACGGCCTCATCGGTGGTGCCGTAGGCCTCCGTGCGAGGATCGTCCTTCTGGACACGACCCCCGAAAAGGAGCCCGGTCGAGCCATCATCGCCGCGGCCCGTGGCCACGATGCTGCCGGCGATGGATGCCCGCTTCCCTCGACTCATGGCCGCTCCGGAACGGAACCGCTACCAGACCAGGCCGGCGTCCTTGGGATCCCAGCGCTCGGCGAGCAGCGTGACCTTGACTTCATGGTCGACCACGCTCTCGGCCTGTTCCTTGACCTGCTGGATCATGGAACCGGCGTAGGGACAGAACGGCGTCGTCAGGATCATCTTGATCTCCGTCTGCCCCGGTCCCAGGATGACCTGGCGGATGAGCGCCAGTTCCACCACGTTCATGCCGATCTCGGGATCCACCACCGCGCGCAGAGCATCAAGGATGGCCAGTTCGGTGGCGCGGGCCTGGGGGTCGAAGGGTGCCGCTTCGGGCGGCCCTTCGGCGGCGGCGGCGTCAGTCGACTCGGTCTGCGAAGTCGTGCCGGGAATGGTGGTCGTGGTCGTGTCGGTCAATTTAACGAGCCTCAGGGTACGTGGGGCCATGCTAGCACCGCACCCACCCGTATCCGCCGGCGCCCACTCCGCCCAGGCGCATCGAGACGTTCAGCGATACGTGGGCGAGGGCTCCGCTTCGCCGGCGCTGACCACCACGCCGGACATGGCACGGAGGTGCTGCGGCAGCCCTGCGGCCTGCTCAGCGCTGAAGCCCGGGCCCGCCAGTGAGCCGTCTGGCTCCACGAAGCCACCGTAGCGCTCGGGATGCTCGGCGGCAAAACGGAACGCTTCGGCGATGCCCACCGGTCGGAGCTCTGGACTCTGGGCCACCATGTCGTCGGGCGTGAGACCGTTGGCACGCATCTCCAACAGGTTGCGCACGCTCAGGCGGGTGCCGAAGCAGAATGGCTCGCCGTTCATCACGAGCGGGTCGATCTTGACCCACTTGATGGTCATCAGACCACCGAATCGTCGGCGAAGCCGGCGCCCTTCCAGAAGAAGCGCACGATGCGATTGCCCTGGTGGTC
>JALZLU010000448.1 GCA_030858685.1 Chloroflexota bacterium
TCTGCGCTGCTCAAAGGCATAATTGCAGGTCGGGATGCCATGGCGGCGCGATCCGCGGAGTGGCCCTGATAGTTTTCGAGTCCCTTCGCGTCCACCCTCTCACTAGGCCCTTGACCTGCGGAAACGCAGTCAGGGGCCTCTCTTGTGCCTAGCGCGTGTCACTAGCGTGTCGCAAGGGTCGGTCCCCACCCAGGAGGACCGATGCCCTACCCGCCGAACTTCCGCCCGTTCCCCGACGCTCGCCCCGAGCCGGTCCAGGCGCACGCCGACCTGCCGTCGGGGCAGCGGAAGGCGCCCGCGGTCACATGCCGCGGGCGCCGTCCTTCCCGTCAGTTGCTAGTGCCCTTCGTCACGACCCGGGAGGCGTGCTCTCCTGCTTGGCCTCCAGCCGGCGCAGTGACCGAGCAGCTGCGTCGCGCCCGCCGACGCCGTAGGCGATGGCCGCGGCCAGAGCCGCGCCGACGACCACGGCGCCGAACGCGAGGTTGATGATCGAGTTGGCGATACCCATGAACTGCAGGCCCATCGCGACGAAGAGCACGATCGTGGCGTACCGGACGACCTTGCTCGCGGTGCCCTCGCCGATGGCTCGGGCCAGCAGGCCGGCGATGACGAAGCCCGCCCCGATGATGACCGCGCCGAACAGGACCCGCCCGCCGAGCTCGAGGACCTCGTTGAGGATCTGGGTGATCTGGGGGAAGTTCAGGGCCTGGGCCGCCATGATCGCGAAGAAGAGCATGATCGCGACCTGGGCGATCCGGGCGAGGATCGACGAGGCGCTCTGCCCCTCGGGGAGGATGCCCACGCGCTCCTCCGCGCGGTCTGTCCCCACAGCGCGCAGGGTGCCCTCGAGGATCTGCCCGACGAACTTGGCAATGAGCCAGCCGATGCCCAGGATGAGCGCCGCAGCGATGATCGCGGGAATCGCCTGGAGGATCCTCGTTAGCATCTGCTGCGCCGGGTCGGAGATGGCCGAGATTCCCAGAATCTGCAGCGCGGCGATACCGACGACGATGAGGATGACCGCGAAGGCGAGGTTGGCCAGCACCGTGGCGATAGTGTTGCCGGTGCTGCGTCCCGTCGTCGTCTGGGCGGACCCTTCCGCAGTGCGGGTGCCACGCGGCTCGCCGGTCGGGGAGCCGGTGCCGACCGTCGCACCAGACCGCTCCGAGCCCGGGGAACCGGTCACGGAGTCCGCGGCCCGGTCGGGGCTTATCCGGCGCATGTGGCGGTCGAGATCCACAGTGCTCAACGCGGCGAGGATGAGTTCCTTGACGATCCGCGCGATGACGTAGCCGATGAAGAATACGAACGTCGCCGCGATGATGTTCGGCAGATAGCCCAGGATGGTGCCCAGCATGCCCTGGACCGGCGCGAGGACCTGGTCCAGCGCGAACACCTGGAGGATCGCGACCAGGCCGAAGAGCCAGACCAGCAGCGCGGCGACCTGCCCCAGTGCCGCTCCGATGGAGCGACCATTGTCGGCCTCACGCTGGAAGAAGCCCACCTTGCTGACCAACTTGGTGATGGCCCACTTGACCACTCTGGCGAGGATCCAGGTGATGAGGAGGATGAGCAGCGCAATGGCGACATTCTGCGCGATCGCTGCCCAGTCGTAATTGTCCCAGAAATCGTTCATTGGAATCTCTCCGCTATGAAAGGGTCCGCGCGAAAGTGCATCCGCGTCAGTTTGTTACCATACCGGTGATCGGGGGTTCGGTCGAGGGGCGAACGATGTCTCTGTGGCGCAACGCGATCCGCATTCCGTGACCTGGCTGCCGTCGCCAGCGGGAGCGGGAGGCGTGGGAGCCACTAGTCGCCGCCGGCCGCCGCCCTCGGCTGGAACGTGGTGGAGACCTTCACCGATAACGACGTGAGCGCGACCAACGGGAAGGCCCGGCTGGTCCCTCCACGCCGGGCGTCACGGGCCCGAGCCTGGGTGCGACGGTGCGCCGGACAGCGGCTCTCGCTGGAGAGGGTGCCGCAGTCGAGGCAGGGTTTCAGTGCCACGACTTCACCGCTCCTCCTCCTCCGGCCTCGGCGCCACCGAGGGCGGCAGCTGGACGATCGACCGGAGCTCTCCGCGC
>JALZLU010000453.1 GCA_030858685.1 Chloroflexota bacterium
GCCGGTCGCTTGCCGACCCCAAAGGAGACCCATGCGCCACGCTCGACTCGCGCTTGCCGCACTGCCCATCATGTTGACCGTCGCGGGATGCGTCAGCGTCTCCCCTGCTGGTTCATCGGCGCCGTCCGCCAGCCCTACGCCCACGCCGTCCTCCAGCCTCGCGCCCACGCCGGCCGCCAGCCCTACGCCCACGAGTCCCGTCGCGACGCCCGCTGCGAGCGGGACCCCTGCTCCGCTCACTCCGTCCCCGAGCGTCGCGCCCAGCGACCCCGCCACTCCCGTGCCGAGCAGCGCACCCAGCGGTGACCCCGCATCGCCCGCGCCGGACTCCGAGCTGGTCTTCGATGACTCATTCGACACGGACGCGAGCGGCTGGGGCGTGGTCGAGGTGGAGGGCTTCGGCAGCATCGAGTGGTTCGATGGCGCCCTCGCCTTCTCCGCCGAGACGGTACAGGGCAGCCTGCAGAGCACGAAGCCCGCGCCTGGTGGCGTGCTTTGGGAGGAATTGGGCGGCAGCGCCGACTTTACGCCCGTCGACGGGGCGAACAGCATCATGGGCATCTACTGCTCACCCGGCGACGGCACCCTCATCGGTGCACTCGTGAGCGTCGCCGGCACCTGGCTGATCGTAGCGGGCACGCAGGACGCGGTCACCGTCGTGGACCGGGGTGTGGTCCCGGAAGGCAGCATGGCCCTCGGCCAGACCTCGACCGTCGCCTTCCAGTGCTCCGGAGCCGAGTCTGACCTGCTTCCCATGATGCGCCTGGCGATCGGCGCGGAGATCGTGGCCACCACGGAGGTCCCACTCGAGTACGCCTCCATGTCGACCTTCTCCACGGTGGGGCTGTGGGTCGAGCCGGTCACGCCGCCCATGCTGGTGGGCGTCGATGAGGCGCAGGTCGCCGGGCGGCATCAGCCCCGGCGCGAGGAGCTCGGCCCGCCGCCAACCTCGGCACCCTGAGGACGGGGCGCTACTTGCCGCCTGCGTGGGATCGTTACGTCACATCCCCGATCCGCGTGAGATCCAGCGCCGCCTTGCCGAAGCAGAAGTGGAGCTGGAGGAGGTCAGCGCGAGATTCACCATCGGGCGGCGATCCTAAACGCGCAGGACTCTAGACTGCCGGCCATGCGCACGGTCACGGCCACTCGTTACGTCACGCCGCTCCGGGAGGGTGGCTCGCTGCCCGCGCTCATGGAGGCGGACGATGACGGCCTCTACGTGGTCAAGTTCAGCGGTGCTGGCCAGGGTCCCAAGGCACTCGTGGCGGAGCTGGCGGGTGGCGAGATCGGACGGGCGCTGGGGCTGCCCGTGCCGGAGATCGTGCTGGTCGAGGTGGACCCGGCGCTGGGTCGGGCCGAGCCGGACTCGGAGATCCGCGAGCTGCTGGAGCGAAGTGCCGGCCCCAACGTGGGCCTCGACTTTCTGCCCGGAGCACTCACCTTCGCACCCGCCGTGGATACCCCGCCATCACCGCAACTCGCGGCAGAGATCATCTGGTTCGAGGCACTGATCACCAACATCGATCGCACGCCCAGGAACCCCAACATGCTCACCTGGCACGGCCGCCCCTGGCTCATCGACCACGGCGCGGCGCTCTACATCCAGCACCGCTGGCAGGACCCGCCGGCCCATGCGCGGCGGCCATTCGGGCGGATGCACCACCACATCTTGCTGCCCTTCGCGGGGCCGCTGCGGGACGTGGACCAGCGGCTGACCGCTCTGCTCCATAGCGCGAACCTGACCGCCATCCTCGCACTGGTACCGGACGCCTGGCTTGCCGAGCCGCGCGAGCGATACGTGGAGTACCTGGAGCAGCGGCTCCTGGCGCCGCGCCCCTTCGTCGAGGAGGCCGATCGTGCCCGCGACGCCGCCTGAACCGCGTCGGTCGCCCTTCCAATACGCCATCGTGCGGGTGGTGCCCAGCATCGAGCGCGGTGAGGCCGTCAATGCGGGCATCATCCTGTTCTGCCGCCCACGGCGGTTCCTGCAGGCGAGGATCGGACTCCAGGAAGCCGTCGTCGCGGCGCTGGTGCCGGGTTGGGATCCATCGACGGTGCGAGCCCACCTGGAGGCCATCCCAGGGATCTGTGCCGGCGAGGGATACGCCGGACCCATCGCCCGTCTTTCACAGTCCGAGCGCTTCCACTGGCTGGTCTCTCCAAGCAGCACGATGGTCCAGCCGTCCCCCGTCCACACCGGCCTGACGGTCGATCCCGAGGCGACCCTGGCCCACCTGTTCGCGACCCTGGTGGACCGCCCAGCGCCCGCCTGATCCCGCGTC
>JALZLU010000466.1 GCA_030858685.1 Chloroflexota bacterium
CGGCCGCCGTGATGCGCTCGGCGTCCGTCCCTGTGGTGGGGATGGCGGCGTGGTCGGCCACCGACAGCAGCGCGGCCAGCGGCGCCAGACCGATCAGCTCCGACTCGCGCAGCTCCACGCTCTCCGCGGCGGCCAGGTCCCGGACGGTCTCCCAGACCCGCCAGATGGGCGTCACGGCATGGTCCAGCAGGTTCATCGACACTTGCGCGCAGCGCAGATCCTCCAGGTAGAGGCCAAGGGCCTGCACGCCCGGAAGGCCCCCGCCCCGCTCGCGTACGGCGCCGGCGATGCGCTTGGCCAGCGCCACATCCTCTGACCGCAGGTTGATGTTGTAGGCGATGAGGAACGGCCGCGCGCCGACGGCCACGGCTCCCCCGGAAGGATGCAGCCGATGCGGCCCGAAGTCCGGGGCCCGGTCGGGGTCCTCTGCGATGAGCGTCCGGAGTCCCTCGTACTGCGGCCGGCGGACGTCGGCCAGGATACGCCGCTCGGGCCGGGTGGCGGCCATGGCGTAGAGGTAGACCGGCAGCTCGAAGCGCTCGGCGATGCGATGGGCGAACTCCCCCGCCAGCGCCACGGCTTCATCCAGCGAGGTCTCGCCGAGGGGCACGAAGGGGACCACGTCCACGGCGCCCATGCGCGGGTGCTGGCCGGTGTGCTGCGCCATGTCGATGGTCTCAAGGGCGATGGCGACCATGCGCTCCATGGCGTCGGCAACGACGCGCGGTGGACCGGCGAAAGTCAGCACACTGCGGTTGTGGTCGGCGTCGGAGCTGCGGTCCAGCAGGTGGATGCCGGGGGTCTCCGTGACCGTGGCAGCGAGCGCGTCGATGACGTGGGCCCGGCGACCCTCGCTGAAATTGGGAACGCACTCGATGAGTCGTCGCACGCGGGCTAGTGTACGGGCGGCTCGACCGCCTCCAACGCCTCGTGCGCATCGGCCTCGGCTGTGGTGCCCGATGTCGGCCGGCGCCCGACTCCCGCCGGCTCTGGCGCGTGAACGGCAGCGCCAGGCGCGGCCACGCCCGCCGAGGGCGAGAAGGCCACGGTCTCCACATCGCGCAGGCGCAGCTCCACCCGATCGCCGATGGCCAGGCGGCGGACCTGGCCACCGGCCTCCACCCACACCCGCTGGCCGTCCGCGGCGCGCACCTCGAGGAGGATCTCCGAACCCGAGAACTGCCGCGCGATGACCGTCCAGGACTCGGCCGAGGCCGGCCCGTCTGGTGCCTCGCGCACCAGGAAGTGCTCCGGACGCAGGAGTGACAGCGCGCGTCCCTGCGGCCGGCGCTCGGGCCTGCCGATGAGCGTGACGGACCCGAAGCGGGTCATGGCCATGCCGCCTTGACAGTCGGCCTGGAGCAGGTTGGCGACGCCGACGAAGGTAGCCACGAACGGGGTGCGCGGCTCGGCATAGATCACTTCCGGCGCAGCCACCTGTTCGATGCGGCCGCGCGCCATGACCGCCACGCGATCGGCGATGGTCAACGCCTCTCCCTGGTCGTGTGTCACGAAGATGGCGCTCTGGCGAGCATCCCGCAGGATCTGCCGCACGTCCGCTCGCAGCTGCGTGCGCAGAGCCTGATCCAGGTTGGAGAAGGGCTCATCCAGCAAGAGCACATCCGGCCGCGGCGCCAGGGCACGGGCGATGGCCACGCGCTGTTGCATACCGCCAGAGAGCTCGTGCGGCATCCGGCGCTCATCGGCGCGCAGGCCCACCATCTCCAGGAGCTCGTCCACGCGAACGTGCCGGTCCGGGTCGCGCGCGATGCCGTAGGCCACGTTGTCGCGCACCGAGAGGTGCGGGAACAGCGCGAAGTCCTGGAACACGACGCCGACGCGACGCCGCTCGGGCGGCACGCTGGCGTTCGAGGAGGCCACCCGGCGGCCGCCCACCTCGACCGTGCCCGCATCCGGTCGCTCGAAGCCGGCGATCACGCGCAGAGCGGTGGTCTTGCCACAACCCGACGGGCCGAGCAGAGCCAGCATGGAGCCCGAGCCGAGCTCGAGGTCGAACCGATCGAGCGCCGTGATGGCCCCGAAGCGCTTCTCCACGCCCGCCAGGCGCACGGCGAACTGCGTGGCCGCGCCGGAGTCACCCATGCGGCTGGCGTCACCGCGGCCGGTGTCACCCGCGTGACCGGCGTCTCTCACGCCGAGCCCTCCCCGTCGCGCAGCAGCAGCGCGACCGAGGCGAGTGACATCAGCATCAGCACGGCGGCCGGTGCCGCGGCACGTGCGAAGAACCCCTCGTTGGCCGCGCCCCAGACCTGCGTGGCGAGGGTGCGGAAGCCGGTCGGCGCGACGAGCAGGGTCAGGGGCAACTCCTTGATGGTGCTGAGGAAGACGAGCGCCGCCCCGGCGAGCAGGCCCGGCCGGAGCAGTGGCAGGGTGATGGTACGCAAGACCTCGAAGGGAGACCGGCCCAGCGAACGCGCCGCTTCCGGCACGCGCGGCCCGATGAGCATCAGCGCACTGCGCGTCGTGCCGGTGGCCTGCGGCAGGAAGCGCAGCGCGCAGGCGAGTACCAGCAACGCCAGTGTCTGGTACAGGGCGGGCACCACGTTGAGGCTGAAGAAGACGAGCGCCAGGGCGAGCGCGATGCCCGGCACGGCGTAGGCGCCGTACAGCACCCGCTCCGCGAACGAGGACAGCCGGCCGGGATGGCGCACCACCAGGAAGGCGACCGGCAAGGCCAGCAGCACGGCCAGCGTGGCTGCTGCGCCGCCTGCCACGAGCGAGTCGTACACCGGGTCCGCCAGCAGACGGAGTGGCTCGCCCTGCTCGAGGCCGCGCACCAGCCAGTACGCGATGGTGCCCGCCGGCAGGATGAGCGCGAGTCCGGCCACTGATGCGCAGAAGGCCAGCGCCACCCAGCGCCAGCGCCCCAAGGGGATGACGCGAGGCACGCGCCGCGCGCCGTGCGGCACCTGGAGTGCGGCGCGTCTCCGGGCACGTGCCTCAGCCCAGACCAGCGCGAACGCCGCCAGCACCAGCAACAGTGCCAGCGCGGCAGCCCCGGAGCGATCGAAGGAGGAGCGGTACTGGACGTGGATCGCTCGCGCGAATGAGTCGAAGCGCAGGATGGAGACCGCCCCGAAATCGGAGATGGCGTACAGCGCGGCGAGCAGCGCCCCGGTGCCCACGGCCGGAGCCAGGAGCGGTAGCGTCACGCGGCGGAAGGTGGTGCTGAAACCGTCGCCCAGCGAGCGGGCGGCTTCTTCCAGCGCCGGGTCGGCCCGCATGAGAGTGGCTCGGCTGGCCAGCAGCACGTAGGGATACGTGGACAGGGTCAGGACCAGCAGCGCTCCCGGGAGCCCGTAGATGCTGGGCAGCTCTACGCCGATGGATCCCAGCGTGCCGCTCAGCGCGCCGCGCGGGCCAAGGCCGGCCACGAGCGCGAAGGCCAGGACGTAGGACGGCACCGCCAGCGGCGCCACGGTGAGGACCGTCCAGAGGCGCCTGCCGGGCAGGTCCGTACGGGTCGTGAGCCAGGCCAGTGGCAGCCCCAGCAGCGTGGCCCCCAGTCCTACGCCGGCCGAGAGCGCCACGCTCGAGACGAGCAGCTCGATGG
>JALZLU010000143.1 GCA_030858685.1 Chloroflexota bacterium
ACCGGCGACGTCTTCCTGGGCGCGCTGCCCACCGTGGCGGCTCGCTTCGAGGACCAGCCGGAGCTCCAGCAGGTCCTGGGCTGGGCCGACAAGGTCCGTCGTCTGCAGGTGTGGACCAACGCGGACAAACCGGAGGAGGCTGCCCAGGCACGCGGTTACGGCGCGCAGGGCATCGGCCTCTGTCGCACGGAGCACATGTTCCGTGAGGGCGAGCGGCTGGACATCGTGCGCGACGCCATCCTGGTCGCCTTCCAGGCCACGCGCGCCAAGGAGCGCCGCGCGGCGGGGGAGGAGATGGGCGCGGACGACCAGGCGGCCGTGGAGCGGTTCGACGCCGCCATGGCCAAGCTGGAGGCGCTCCAGCAGACGGACTTCGAGGGCATCCTTTCGGCCATGAGCGGGCTGCCCGTGGTCATCCGGCTGATCGACCCGCCGCTGCACGAGTTCCTGCCCAACCACGCTGAGCTGGTGGCCGAGGTCACCCGTCACGAGGCCACCGGCACGTCCCAAGACGATCCGGGCTTCGCCGAGGCACGGGAGCTGCTGCGCGCGGTGGAGATGCTGCGCGAGCAGAACCCCATGCTGGGCCTGCGCGGTTGCCGCCTCGGGCTGATGATCCCCGACTTCGTCAAGATCCAGACGCGGGCCATCCTCAACGCAGCCATCGCCGTCCGCCGCGACGGGGGCGATCCGCACGCCGAGATCATGATCCCGCTGGTGGGGCACGTGAACGAGTTGGCTGTCACGCGCCAGTTGCTGGAGGCCGAGGCCAGGCAGGTGCAGGAGGCGGCCGGCGTGAAGGTCCACTACAAGTTCGGCACCATGATCGAGGTGCCCCGAGGCGCCCTGACCGCCGACGAGATCGCACCGCACGCGGAGTTCTTCTCCTTCGGCACCAACGACCTCACCCAGATGGCTTTCGGCTACAGCCGCGACGACGCCGAGGGCGGCTTCCTTCTGAACTACGTGGAGCGAGGGGTGCTGCCATCCAACCCCTTCCAGACACTGGACGTGACGGGCGTGGGGCAGCTCATGCGCATGGCCGTGGAGAAGGGCCGCGCGGCCCGGCCGGGGCTGGAGATCGGCATCTGCGGCGAACACGGTGGCGACCCCGCCTCGATCGCCTTCTGCCACGAGATCGGGCTGGACTATGTGTCCTGCTCGCCCTTCCGTGTGCCCGTGGCTCGCCTGGCGGCCGCGCAGGCAGTGCTCAGCGAAGCCGCCGAGCGGGATCGCTGACTCACTCGGAGGATCCCCGGCGTCGGGGCCGGGTGGAGGCCACTCGCCGGCACGTGGCGGCGCTGGCCTGGCTCCTGGACGAATCGTTCCCGGTGCCCGGCACCCGGCACCGCTTCGGCCTGGGGCCGCTCATCGGCCTCGTGCCGGTGGTCGGTGACCTGTTCGGCGCGGTGGCCGGTTCGTACCTCGTGCTGCGTGCCATCCAGGTGCACCTGCCGCGCGTGGTGGTCGCACAGATGGCCTTCAACGTGCTGCTCAACGCGCTCATGGGGGTGGTGCCGCTGGCTGGCGATGCCTTCGACTTCTACTACAAGTCCAACACCCGCAACCTGCGCCTCTTCGAGCGTCACGCCCTGGATCCGACCACGAGCACGCGCGGCTCGTGGCTCTTCTTCGGCGCCCTCGTGGCGATCGCCGCTGCCCTCGTGGTGCTTGCCGTGGTCGTGCTGGTAGCCGTCGTGGAGGCGGTCTTGGGGGTGCTGCAGGCCGCGTGAGCGACCAGGACCTGACGCGGGGGGCAGTGGAGCAGGTATTCCGGGAGGAATCCGGCCGCGTCCTGGCCACCCTGATCCGCATCACCAACGACTTCGATGTGGCGGAGGAGGCTGTGCAGGACGCCTTCCTCATCGCTCTCGAGCGCTGGCCCGAAGGAGGTGTGCCGCGCAACCCGGGTGCCTGGATGGTGACCACCGCCCGCAATCGCGCCATCGATCGGCTGCGACGTGCGCGACGCTTCGCGGAACGTGAACCACAGCTCCGTCGACTGGCCGAGCTCGATGCGGACGCGGGAAGCGGCGGCGGTGACACATCGGGTGACATCGTGGACGATCGGCTGCGCCTCATCTTCACCTGCTGCCATCCGGCACTCGCCCTCGACGCCCGCGTGGCGCTGACGCTTCGGACCCTGGGTGGCCTCTCCACGACCGAGATCGCGCGGGCCTTCCTGGTACCCGAAGCGACGCTGGCACAGCGCCTCGTGAGGGCCAAGCGAAAGATCCGCGACGCGGGCATCCCCTGATCGGATCACCCATCGTGGCGCTCAATCACGCCGTCGCCATCGCCATGCGTGACGGCCCCGTGGCGGGCCTTCTGCGCATGGAGGCCCTGGGCCGAGAGGGGAGCCTGGACGATTACCACCTCTTCCAC
>JALZLU010000030.1 GCA_030858685.1 Chloroflexota bacterium
GTCGGCCTTGATGCGCCGACGAGCGTCCTGGATGGCCAGGATCGGATCGCCGTGCTGCGCGTCGCCCAGGAAGCGATGCGCAACGCTCGGAAGCATGCCGACGCGAAGCACGTCTGGCTGACCACCAGCTACGAGCCGGGGCCCGATGCCAACGGCGTGGGAGGCTGGGTCATGGAGGTCCGTGACGATGGGAAGGGATTCGATGTGGCCGCCGCCACGTCCGGGACCGACCGTCATCATTTCGGCCTGAGATTCATGCGTGAGCGGACCGCCCTCATCGGCGGCCGCCTGGAGATCATGTCCGAGCCCGGCCACGGGTCGGTCGTCCGGCTCACGCTGGACCCCGGGGAGAGGAGTCAGATGCGATGACCATGAATTACAGCGGCGCAGAGCGGCGTCGAGGCGGCCCCGATCGCCGCGATCCGGAGCAGCGCGTGAGGATCGTGCTGGTCGATGACCATGCCCTCTTCCGCGTGGGGATGCGCCAGATCCTGGAGGGCGAGTCGGACTTCGAGATCGTCGCTGAGGCGGACGATCCACGCAGCGCCTTCGAGGCCGCACAGCAGAACACACCGGACATCGTGCTCCTGGATCTTTCGCTGCCGGCTCCTGGTGGCATCGAAACCACCCAGCGCATCAAGCGCGAGGTGCCCAGCGCGGGGATCATCGCGCTGGCCGTCTCGGAGGATGAAGACCAGCTCTTCGACGCCATCAAGGCCGGCGCGGCGGCCTTCATCCTCAAGGACATCAGCCCGCAAGACCTGGTGACCATCATCCGTCGCGTGAACACCGGTGAGTACCTCATCAACGACAAGGTCTTCGCGCGCCCATCGGTGGCCAGCCGCGTGCTCAAGGAGTTCCGCGAACTGTCCGTCTACGGTCAGGAGTCAGCGCCGATCTTCGCGCCGCTGTCCCCTCGCGAGGTGGAGATCCTGGACAACATCGCCAAGGGCATGACCAACAAGCAGGTCGCCTATGCACTGTCCATCAGCGAGCAGACCGTCAAGAACCACATGAGTTCCATCCTGCGCAAGCTGTCAGTCAACGATCGGACGCAGGCCGTGGTGTACGCCATGAAGCAGGGTTGGATCCGGATCCCGGAGGACTGATGTCGGTGCCCGGGGAGCGAGCGGTGCCAAGCCAGAGCGAGATCGGTCGCAGGCTGGCCGAGGACCTGGCTCGCCTGAACGACGAAGCCGCCGAGATCGAGCTGCTGGTGCAGCAGATACGCGCTGAGTCGGAGCGGCATGAGGCGCGACGGCTCAAGGGTGAGGAACGGGTCACGACCCTGGAGCACCAGCCGCCCACGAGTCCCGAAGAACTGGATGCGGCTCGCGTGCAGCTCCTCACCCTGACCCGCCGCGCGGCGATGATGGATGCGCAGTCGCAGGTCCTGGAGGGCAAACAACGGACCCTTCAGCGCTATCGCGACCACCTGGCGCGTTTGCTTCGTGATCTGACCGCCTCTGACGAGGCATCGCCCGCGGCGGGTCGCGGAGCCACCACCACCACCTCGCGCACGGCGGGCAGTGGGGCCGTCGACCCGCGCGCAGTCCTGCGGGCGCAAGAGGAGATGCGTCGCGACATCGCCCGCCAGATGCACGACGGGCCCGCCCAGAGCATCGCCAACATCGCGCTCCAGGCGGAGATCGTGCAACGGCTCGTAGCGCGCGACCCGAAGCAAGCCGCAGCGGAAGTGGAGCAGCTGCGAGGGATGGTGCAGCGCGCACTCGACGCCACCAAGAGCTTCATCTTCGATGTCCGCCCTATGGTGCTCGACGACCTGGGCCTCGTGCCCACGCTGCGGCGCACCACCATCGACCGCGGCAAACGCGCCGGTATCGTCATCGACTTCGACTCGGCGGGCACTGATCGTCGGCTGCCACCGGACCTGGAGTCGGGCTTCTTCCGCATCATCGATGAGGCGCTGACCGGGTTCCTGTCGCTCCATCCCTCGCAGCTCATCGTCCGGCTCGACTGGGCCGAATCCGAGGTGCACGCCACGATACGCAGTGGCCGGGCCGACGAGCGCGCCGTGATCGCGCGCGCAGCGGCAGATCTCCATGCGGCGTCACTGCCGGACGCTGAAGTGCCCCAGGCGCTGGCTCAGATGATCCATGAGCAGCGCACGGAGGAGTACCAGCAGCGTAGCGAGGCTCACGCCCTGCCCGACGAGCGGTGGCAGGAGATCCGGGCACGGGCCGACGCGCTAGGCGTCGCCGTGCGGCTGGTGGACGACGGCCAGACCCTGGAGGCCACGGTAGGGGCCTGACGGTCGGCGGGCACGTCCGGTACCCCTTACCCATACCGCGGCTGATGGCCGCGCTCTAGCGTGACCCTCTATCCATCCAGTCGGACTCATTCATCAGCGGAGGCTCATATGAGCTGGAATCTCTCTCTGACGCGAGAGCGCGGACAGGGTCTGGCGGAATACGCCTTGATCCTGTCGCTGATCGCGATCTTCGTCATCGGCGCCCTTACCTTCATGGGCGATGGGATCGCCGGGACCTTGTCCAACGTAGGCAATGCCCTCTGAGCGATCGGTCCATCGGACTGCGCCGGACGCTGCGGATGACCGTCAGCGGTAAGGACTGGGACCCCAGTGCTATATGCGCCCTCCGGCCCGTGAGGCACATTGCATCTGACGTCCTCACACGACGCACCCACTTTCGAGGGAAGGAGGTAAACACCACATGACTATCATCGCAACGTATCTGACGTCGCTGCTCCGCAAGGAGGACGGCCAGGGCCTCGCGGAGTACGCGCTGATCCTCGCACTTATCGCGGTCTTCGTTATCGGCGCCGTATCGTTCCTCGGCGGCGAGATCGATGCCATTCTGACGACGGTCGGGAACAGCATCTAATCCGACCTACCGTTCTACCTGAGCGGTGCCATTCCCCACGCTGGAATGGCGCCGCTCTTTTCGTTGCGCCCGGACATGGGTCGAGCGCCATATCGCTGCCTGACACGTGACCGATCCGTACCGCACCTGTCCACACCGTCCTATGACGCATAGCCCATTCGTATGGTCGCCCGCAGCTCCATGGGTGCATACAGTCAACGGGTGCCTGCCATCCCCTCAGGAGATCGACCCTTGAAGCGCCCCCACCGGCTCAGACTCAGGCCCGGCTTCGTGCCGGCCACGGGTTCGGCGTGAGCGCGCGCATCCGGGTCGTCATCGTGGACGACATCTCGGAGACTCGTGACCACCTGGCCAAGCTGCTCGGCTTCGAGGATGACATCGAGGTGGTGGGCTCGGCTTCGTCCGGCGCGGAAGCGGTCGAGATCGCCACCATCACCCGGCCGGACATCGTGCTGATGGACATCAACATGCCCGGCATGGACGGCATCACCGCCGCCGAGCGTCTCAACTCGGAAGTGCCCTCCGCGGCCATCGTGATGATGAGCGTCCAGGGGGAGGCCGATTACCTACGCCGCTCCATGCTGGCCGGTGCCCGCGAGTTCCTGGTCAAGCCCTTCAGCTCCGACGAGCTTTCCGCGTCCATCCGGCAGGTCCACTCCCGCGAGCACGGCAAGCAGGGCCGTGCGGTCGCCGAGCCGGTCCAGCGCGGCGATGCTCGCGTGGCGCCCGGCGAGCGCGAGCCGGGGCGCGTCGTGACCGTCTTCTCGCCAAAGGGGGGCGTGGGCCGCACGACCCTGGCGGTCAACCTGGCGGTCGCTGCGGCGGCTGTACTGGAAAAGAAGGTCGTCGTGATGGATGCCAGCTTCCAGTTCGGTGATGTGGGTGTCCTGCTCAACCTCAACCCCAAGAACAAGTCGATCGCTGACGTGCTCCCGGACCTCTCCAACGGAGACGTGGACATCCTGGACTCGGCGCTTATCCACCACAGCACGAACATCGACGTGCTGCTCGCGCCGCCCAGCCCGGAGACAGCCGAACTCATCACAGCGGACCATATCCGCAAGGTCGTGGGCCGTCTGCGCAGCACGCATGATCTGGTGGTGGTCGATTCCTGGCCGCTCTTCCAGGACTCGACCCTGGCGCTGTTGGACATGTCGGACGTCATCCTCGGGCTGCTGACGCTGGAGATCACCAACATCAAGAACATCCGCCTCTTCCTGGAGGTCGTGGAGCAGCTGGGCTACCCGCCGGAGAAGCTGCAACTGGTGCTTAATCGCGCGGACTCGGCCTACGGCATCCGCGTGGCGGACGTCGAGAACTCCATCGGTCGCAAGCTCGATCACTCCATCGCGAGCGACGGCCGGACCGTGGTCACCGCGCTCAATCGTGGCGTTCCCTTCGTCTGGAGCGATCGCCAGGCGCAAGTGAGCCAGGACATCCTGGCCATCGCCCGCGCAGTGACCGGGCAGGCCGCCGAAGTGATCGCTGCCGGCGAGCCAGAGCCACGTACTGCTCCCCGAAGATCGCGCCTAGCCTGGCGATGACGATGACCTATTCGTTGCGCCCCACTGTCATGGAGATGTCACGATGTCGCTGCTAAGGCGGATCGAGAGTGCTCGACCCGGTGCCGAGGGCGCCCTGTCCACCATGGAGCCTGCGCTCCGCGCGCCCACGAGCGGCCAGTCTGCCTCGCCGCCGCCACCGGCCGCCGCCCCTTCGCGGATGCTCTCCCAGGTGCCCGTGCGCGAGTCGTTCCGGGACACCAAATTCCGCGTCCAGCAGAAGGTCATCTCTGACCTGGACCCCAAGCTGGACCTGTCCAACCAGGTCGAGGTGCGACGCCAGATCGAGGAGATCTTCGGTCGCGCGGTGGACGAGGAGGGCCTGGCGCTCACGCGCGCCGAGCGCGTGCGCATGCTGGAGCAGATCACCGACGAGATCGTGGGCCTGGGACCGCTCGAGCCGCTCCTGCGCGACGAGAGTGTGACCGAGGTGATGGTCAACGGACCACGCCAGGTTTACATCGAGCGCGCCGGCAAGATCGAGCTGACCAACGTCACCTTCCAGAATGACGAGCACGTGATGCGCATCATCGACCGCATCATCGCGCCGCTTGGCCGGCGGGTGGACGAATCCAGCCCCATGGTCGATGCACGTCTCATGGACGGTTCCCGCGTCAACGCGGTCATCCCGCCCATCAGCCTGGTAGGGCCGGTGGTGACCATCCGCAAATTCTCGGCCTCGCCCTTCACGGTGGACGACCTGATCCGCTTCGGCACGGCCACGCCCGAGATGTTCGATTTCCTCAAGGCCTGCGTGGAGGCACGACTGAACCTGTTCGTATCCGGCGGCACCGGCTCAGGCAAGACCACCATGCTCAACATCCTGAGCTCGTTCATCCCCAACGATGAGCGCATCGTGACCATCGAGGACGCCGCTGAGCTGCAGCTCCGCCAGGAACACGTGGTGACCATGGAGGCGCGTCCCTCGAACATCGAGGGCAAGGGCGCCGTGCCCATCCGCGAGCTGGTGCGCAACTCGCTGCGCATGCGTCCCGACCGCATCATCGTCGGCGAGTGTCGATCCGGCGAGGCTTTGGACATGCTCCAGGCCATGAACACCGGCCACGACGGTTCGATGTCCACCGGCCACGCCAACAGCCCACGCGACATGCTGGCTCGACTCGAGACCATGGTGCTGATGGCCGGCGTAGACCTGCCCCTGCGCGCCATCCGCGAGCAGGTCGCCTCCGCGGTCGACCTGATCGTGCAGCAGAGCCGCCTCAAGGACGGCAGCCGCCGCATCACCAACATCACCGAGGTCCAGGGCATGGAAGGCGACGTCATCGTCATGCAGGACGTCTTCGTGTTCGAACAGACCGGCGTCGTCGAGGGCAAGATCCAGGGACGCCTGAAGCCGACCGGCATCCGACCCAAGTTCGCTGAGAAGTTCGAGTCGATGGGCATCCACCTTCCGCCCGGCGTCTTCGGCTTCAGTTTCTAGGAGACGACCATGGATCTCGTGACCATCAGCGTCGGCGTCCTCGCCGCGGTCGCTATCATGCTCCTCTTCGTGGGCCTTCTCGGCGGCCGCGGAGGTGACGTCAACGAACGCCTCGAGCGTTACGGCGCCGCCCAGCCGGCCGCAGTACCCGTCAAGAAGCGGGGCGAACGGCGCTCCCTTGGTACTGCCATCGCTGCCACTTCGGCCTTCGGCAACTTCAACCGCGTGGTTGAGCGGCGGGACTTCAGCGCCAACCTGGCACGCGAGCTGGCTCGCGCCGATCTGGTCCTCAAGCCCAGCGAGTTCCTGGCCATCCGCTTTGCCGCGCTGCTGGGCATCCCCGCCGCGGTCATCCTCCTGGGCGCCACGCTCCTCCCGATGCTCGGCAACCCCGTCGCCTACGTGGCGGCACTGGTGGCCGGCTTCATGCTCCCGCGCCTCTGGCTGGGGAGACGCAAGGGCGGTCGTCTGAAGGCCTTCAACAACGGCCTGGCGGACACCATCACCCTCATCGCCAACGCCCTGCGCTCTGGATCCTCCTTTTTGCAGGCCATCGAGATGGTGGTGCGTGAGACCGAGCCGCCGATCTCCACCGAGTTCTCCCGCGTGATTCGTGAGGTCAACCTGGGCCTTCCCTTCGAGACGGCACTGGAGAACATGGTCCGCCGGGTGCGCTCGGAGGACCTTGAGTTGATGGCCACGGCCATCCAGATCCAGCACCAGGTGGGCGGCAACCTGGCGGAGATCCTGGATTCCATCGCCTACACCATCCGCGAGCGCGTACGCATCAAGGGTGAGGTCAGGACGCTGACCGCCCAGGGCCGCATGTCCGGCTACGTCGTGGGCTTTCTGCCTGTCGGCCTGGGCGTGGCCATCTCCGTCATCTCGCCCAGCTTCATGGAGCCCATGTT
>JALZLU010000063.1 GCA_030858685.1 Chloroflexota bacterium
CCAGAAGCATGAAACGACGACCGGCATGGTTGTCCTCGTTGAGCCTGAGCATGGTGGCGATCCTGGTGATCGCAGCCTGCCAGGGCGGCGGGACCCCGACCCAGGCACCGCAGTCCGTGGCACCGCCCGTGGGCTCGCCAAGCGCCGCGACCCCAAGCGAACCGGCTCCCAGCGGCGAGGCACCCAGCGAACCGGCTCCCAGCGGCGAGGCACCCAGCGAACCGGCTCCCAGCGAGGAAGTCCCCAGCGAGCCGGGCGCCAGCCCCACCCCGACGCCACGGCCGACCGTGCCCGCGGACGCGACCATCCCGACCGAGAACTATCCGGTCGAGGGTGAGGTCGACTGCGAGAACGGCACGTACAACGACCTGCCGTACACCGGCAACGTGGCCTCCATCGAGGCGACCGACGACCGGACCGTGGTCTTCAACCTCTGTGCGCCGGACGGTGCCTTCCTGGCCAAGGCTGCCTTCATCGCCTTCGCCATCAACGACAGCGACTGGCTCGCGAATGCGGTCCAGAACGACACCGTCCTCGGCGATATGAACGGCACAGGCCCCTACTCCCTCGAAGAGTGGCGCCGCGGTGACAGCGTCATCTACACCCGCAACGACAGCTACTGGGGTGAGGCGGCCGCCACGTCCCAGGCCGTCCTCCGCTGGAACAGCGAGTCGGCGGCGCGCCTGCAGGAGCTGCAGGCCGGCACTACCCAGGGCATGGACAACGTTGGGCCTGGTGACTTCGCCACTGTCGAGGGCGACCCCAACCTCGCGCTCATGGAGCGTGAAGGGCTCAACACGTTCTACCTGGGCATGAACAACACCCACCCGCCCTTCGACAACGAGAAGGTTCGCCAGGCGCTCGCCCAGGGCGTCAACCGCGATGAGCTCATCACCACCTTCTACCCGCGCGGCTCGGTCGTGGCGTCCCACTTCACGCCTTGCGCGCTGCCCTTTGGCTGCGAGGGTGAGGAGTGGTACGAGTTCGACCCCGAGGCGGCGCGCGCCCTCCTTGAGGAAGGTCTGGCCGAGTCCGACATGACGCTGGCCGAGTTCACCCCGGCACTGCACTACCGCGATGTGGTCCGTGGCTATCTGCCCGAGCCGAACATCGTGGTCCAGGCCATCCAGGCCCAGCTGCGGGACAACCTCGGCATCGAGGCCACCATCGATCTCCAGGAGTCGGGCACCTTCATCGGCAACTCCAACGCTGGGCTGCTCGAGGGCATCCACCTGCTTGGCTGGGGCGCCGACTATCCCGAGATCACCAACTTCCTTGACTTCCACTTCGGCACCGGCTCGAGCCCGCAGTTCGGTGAGCAGTGGGAAGACATCACCTCTGAGCTGACCGCCGGTGCCACGACCTCTGACGAGGCTACGCGTCAGGCGGCCTACGAGGCGGCCAACAACGCCATCAAGCAGCACGTCCCGATGATCCCCATCGCGCACGCAGGATCGGCCACGGCCTATCTCGCGGGCGTCCAAGGCGGTCAGGCCTCGCCGCTCAGCAATGAGCAGCTGGCTCGCATGACCCCCGCCCAGGGCGATCAGATGGTCTTCATGCAGAACGCCGAGCCCATCAGCCTCTATTGCGCTGATGAGACCGACGGCGAGAGCCTTCGAGCCTGCGAGCAGGTCATGGAGGGCCTCTACGCCTACGAAGTCAACGGCACGGAAGTCGAGCCGGCCCTGGCCGAGAGCTGCGAACCCAACGAGGACAACACCGTCTGGACCTGCACCCTCCGCGAGGGCGTGACGTTCCATGACGGAGCCACCCTGGACGCCGGCGACGTGGTCGCCAGCTACGCCGTCCAGTGGGACATCGCCAACCCCTTCCACATCGGCAATTCCAGTGGCTTCTACTACTGGGGCGGCCTGTGGGGCGGGTACCTCAACCAGCCTCCCGCCGAGGAGTAGGCTTCCAGAGCGCGGAAGGGGCGTCGTCCACGTGGCGGCGCCCCTTCCCTATCCACCCGCCCAAGGGGGCCTCACGACCGTCACATGATCCGCTTCATCCTCCGCCGGCTGCTGCTGAGCATCCCCGTCCTGGCGGGGGTCGTGGTCATCGTCTTCCTGCTGGCCCGGGTCATACCGGCAGATCCGTGCCTGGCGGCTCTCGGTGAACGGGCCACGCAGGCCGCCTGCGATGCGTTCAACCAGCGCTTCGGCCTCAACGAGCCGCTCCACGAACAGTTCCTGATCTACATCAGCTCCCTCGCGCGCGGCGACTTCGGTGAGTCGATCCGCACCGGCCAGCCGGTCACCGAGATCCTCCTGCAGCGGCTGCCCACCACGGTCGAGCTCACCATCCTGGCCCTCTTCTTCGCCATCACGGTGGGCATGACGCTGGGCATCGTGGCTGCCTATCGCCGTAACTCTGCGGCTGACGTGGGCACCATGATCGTGGCCAACGTGGGCGTCTCCATCCCGGTCTTCGTGCTGGGACTGCTGCTGGCCTTCATCTTCGCCATCCTGCTGCGCGACTCGCCCTTCGCCCTTCCTCCCAGCGGGCGGACCAGCCCGGGACTGTCCTTCCAGAGCATCCCCCAGGCGTGGGGGCTGGAGGATCTCGGCGGCATCCCCCGGACGGCCCTGGACTTCCTATCCAACATGTACCTGCTGAACGGCCTGGTGACCCTCCAGTTCGACCTGTTCCTGGACGCCCTGCGCCACCTCATCCTGCCGGCCATCGCCCTGGGCACCATCCCCATGGCCATCATCGCGCGCATGACCCGCTCGAGCCTTCTGGACGTGCTGGGCCAGGACTACATCCGCACCGCGCGGGCCAAGGGCCTCCAGAACCGCCTGGTGGTCTTCCGCCATGGCCTCAAGAACGCTCTCCTCCCAGTGGTCACGGTCATCGGCCTGTCCGTCGGCGCGCTGCTCTCCGGCGCGGTCCTGACCGAGACGATCTTCGGGCTGACCGGGGTCGGGCGCACGGTCTTCGAGTCGATCACGGCTCGTGATTACATCGTCATCCAGGGCTTCACCCTCATCATCGCGTTGATCTATGTGGTGGTGAACCTGGTCGTCGACATCAGCTACGGCTTCCTCGACCCGCGGATCCGCGTCTCGTGACGTCCGCCCAGGCGGCACGGACCGCCGAACCCGATCCGCTGCCCGCCAGCGGCCGGGAACGACGTCAGGCAGGCCGCTGGCAGGAGACGCTGCGCAACATCCTTCGCCAACGCTCGGCGCTGGTGGGACTGCTGATCCTCGCCGTGCTGGCAGTCAGCGCTATCTTCGCCAGCGTCATCGCGCCCTACTCCCCCGACGCCGTGCTCATCAGCGAAGGGGCGCGTCCGCGCACGCCACCCTGCATCTACCTGCTGGGCTGCCCGGAGACCCAGCCACAGGTCCTGCTGGGCACGGACGGAAACGTCCGCGACGTGTTCAGCCGCGCCATCTACGGGGGACAGATCTCGCTGACGGTGGGCCTCCTGACGGTGGTCTTCGCCATCATCGTGGGCAGCCTCATCGGGGCCATCAGCGGCTACGCCGGCGGCTGGCTGGACAACCTGCTGATGCGCCTGATGGACTTCCTCATCGCCTTTCCGGCACTGCTCCTGGCGATCGTGATCGTGACCGTGCTCGGTCGTAGCCTGACCAATGCCATGCTGGCAGTGGGTATCGTGGCCATCCCCATCTACGCCCGTGTCATGCGCTCGTCGGTGCTCTCTGTACGCGAGCAGGACTACGTGACCGCCGCTCGGGCACTGGGGGAGTCGGGTGCCGGCATCCTGCGGCGACGCATCGTCCCGAACTCGATGACGCCCATGGTGGTGCAGGGCACGCTCGGGGTGGCCACCGCCATCCTGGAGGTCGCCGCCCTCTCCTTCCTCGGACTTGGCGCGGCGCCGAACATCCCCGAGTGGGGGAACATGATCGGCCTGGAACGCAACCAGCTGTTCTCCGCACCGCACCTGATCCTGGTGCCGGGACTCCTGCTGACGTTGACCGTGCTGGCCTTCAATCTCCTGGGCGACGGGCTTCGCGACGCCCTGGACCCGAGGCTGAACCGGTGAGGGACGAGCACGGGCAGGCGGGTCACGGCGGACCCGCAACGGCGGCACACATCTCCCTCGATCAGGGCGTCATCGAGGAGCTGCCGTCCGTTGCCGTGGAGCACGAGGGTCGCGTCGGCGAGGTGCTCCTGGACGTGCGAGACCTGCGCACGTCCTTCAAGACGCGCGACGGCCTCGTCCGTGCCGTCACGGGCGTCGACTTCGCGGTTCGCCGCGGCGAGATCGTGGGGCTGGTCGGTGAGTCGGGCTGCGGCAAGAGCGTCACCTCGCTGTCCATCCTGGGCCTCATCGGTCCGCCGGGACGCATCGAGAGCGGTGAGGTCCGGTTCGACGGCGAGGACCTCCTGACGCTCCCGGAGAAGCGCCTCCGATCCATCCGGGGCGACCGTATCGCGATGATCTTCCAGCAGCCGACCTCCTCGCTGAACCCGGTCATGGACGTCGGATTCCAGCTCGGTGAGGTCCTTGAGATCCATCGCAACATGAAGCGCCGAGCGGCGAGGCAGCGCGCCGAGGAGCTCCTGCGGATGGTCGGCATCCCGGATCCGAGGCGACGCCTCGATGCCTATCCGCACGAGATGTCGGGCGGCATGGCACAGCGCGTGATGATCGCCATGGCCCTCGCCTGCGAGCCCGAGCTGCTCATCGCCGACGAACCCACCACGGCCCTCGATGTGACCATCCAGGCCCAGATCCTGGACCTGATGCGGACCCTTCAGCGTGAGACCGGTACGGCCATCGTGCTCATCACCCACGACCTGGGCGTGGTCGCCGAGATGTGCGATCGCGTGGCGGTCATGTATGCCGGCGAGATCGTCGAGCAGACCGACGTGCGCAGCCTGTTCACCGGTCCGCGACATCCCTACACGCAGGGGCTCATCGGCTCCATCCCTATCCTGGGCCAGCCCAAGGAGGAGCTCTCGGTCATCCCCGGCAACGTGCCCAACCTGGTCGACCTGCCGACCGCCTGCCGTTTCGCCGACCGGTGCGGGGCGCGGGTGACCCACGGCAACGTGATGGCCACCGAGGCGCACCCGGACCTGCTGCCCATCGCCCCCGGCCACGACGTGCGCTGCTGGCTGTACCACCTGCGCGACGGCTCCCCACGACCCGACCCGAGCCACTACCCGGACGCGGCTGGCGTCCTGGGGGCCGAACGATGAGCATCGCTAGGGTGCCCGTCGAGGTGCGAACGATCGATGACCTGCCGGTGGAAGACCAGCCGCTCATCGAGGTGCGGGGCCTGGTCAAGACTTTCCCCCTGAAGGGCGGCGTGCTGCAGCGGACCGTCGCGGAGGTCCGGGCGGTCGACGGGGTCGACCTGCAGGTGCGACGGGGCGAGACCCTTGGCCTGGTGGGCGAGTCTGGCTGCGGCAAGACCACCATGGGCCGGCTGCTGCTCCGGCTGCTGGACCCCACGTCGGGCAGCATCATCTTCGACGGACAGGACATCACCACGCTGAAGGGACCGGCCCTCAAGCCCTTCCGTCGGCGGATGCAGATCATCTTCCAGGATCCCTTCGCCTCGCTCGACCCGCGCTCGCCCATCGGCGAGAGCATCGGCGACGGCCTGCGCATCCACAGCATGGGAGACGCCCCCGAGCGGCGCCGCCGCGTGCAGCGGATCATGGATCTCGTTGGGTTGCAGGCCTACCAGGCACGCCGTTACCCGCACGAGTTCTCGGGCGGTCAGCGCCAGCGGGTGGGCATCGCCCGGGCGCTCGTCCTGGAGCCGGACCTGGTGGTCTGTGACGAGCCGGTCTCCGCGTTGGACGTGTCCATCCAGGCGCAGGTCCTCAACCTGCTGCGTGATCTCCAGGGGGAACTGGGCCTGACGTATGTCTTCATCGCCCACAACATGGGCGTCGTCGAGCACATCAGCAAGCGCGTGGCCGTGATGTACCTCGGACGGGTGGTCGAGATCACCGATCGCGAGTCGATGTACCGCGACCCGCGGCACCCCTACACGCAAGCCCTGATGTCGGCCATCCCCATCCCCGACCCCGACCTGCGTCGGAAGCGGGTCATCCTCCGTGGTGACGTGCCCAGCCCGGTGAACCCTCCGCAGGGTTGCAACTTCCATCCCCGCTGCTGGCTGCGCGAGCGTCTCGGCGAACCCGAGGAGTGCGTGACCCGGGATCCAGCGCTCGGCGACCTGGCCACGGGTCATCGAGTAGCCTGCCATTTCGCGGAACAGAGCCGCGAGCGACTAGATGAGCCCGCCGGCGCGGGGGACAGGCTGCCGAGCTGAGGCGCGTCGCCAGCGCACATCGGCATGGAAGCGCGACGGACACACCGCCGCAATACGGGAGAGCTCAGGATGATGAGGCAGAGATGGACGGCCTTCGCGGCGGTGGCGCTGCTGACCATGGCGGGTTGCGGTGGCGCTCCGAGCAACGGCGGCGGCGGCGGTGGTGGTGGTGGCGGCGAGGGTGAGGCCACGTTCGTAAGCCACCTGACTGTCACATCAGCTGACGAGCGTGTGCCGCACGGCCTTCAGGAAGGACGCTATCGCCTCAACTGGGACGCAGACTGCCGCCCGACCATCTCACTGACGCCTGCCGACGGTGGCGAGCCTGCGTACAGCGCCAGCCCCAGCCTCAAGTTCGTCCTGGTGAACTCTCTCGATGCGGGCGTCTACTTCGTGGATCTTGAAGGTGAAGACTGCGGCGAGTGGGAAGTGACGCTGGCGGCTCTGTAGCTTGCGCGCGCCGCCGGACACGGCTGGCGACACCGCGTCGGGCTCGACTTCGCCCGCGGAGGACCATCCGCCCTCGGAAGACCATCGCCCACGGACCAGGGGGACCGTCAGGCGGGTGTCGGCTCCATCAGGAGCAC
>JALZLU010000065.1 GCA_030858685.1 Chloroflexota bacterium
GTGACGCGCACCCTCAGTCACCAGCTGGTGCGGCACCGAGCGGGCGTGGCCTTCGATCAGCAGTCACAGCGCTACCTGGACCTCAAGAAGCCTTCGTACATGGTGCCCGGCACGGTCAGCGACGCGCCGGCCGACCTGCGCGAGCGCTATGTGTCGGAGATGGACGAGTCGCTCTCCTTCTACGGCGAGCTACTCGAGGCGGGTGTGCCCGGCGAGGACGCCCGCTTCGTGATGCCGAACGCCACGCGCACCAACCTCATCATGACGGCCAATCTGCGGTCGTTGATCCACATGTCGGGGCTTCGGCTGTGCACCATGGCGCAGTGGGAGATCCGCCGGCTGTTCCAGCTGATCCGCCACGAGGTCTTCTCGGTCAGTCCTTTCATGGGATCGTTCCTCGCCCCCAAGTGCGTGCCGTTGGGGTACTGCGACGAGGATCGCAACCGCGATGAGCATTGCCCCATCCGGCCCCACAAGGACACCGTGCTGAACGCCTGGGCTGAGAAACGCGCCGAGGCGAAGCGCGCCGGGCGCCAGCTGGAGACGCTCTGAGCGCGCCGCGACCGTCAGCCCTGGATGCGTTGCGGAGGTCGTCCTTGCCCACGCCGCCGACCGAACTAGCCAGGGTCCATCTCGAACCGCAGCGACTGCGCACGGCTTCGGGCGTCATCCTGGCCGCGGCCAAGCTCGCTACGCTGCGATACGTCGCAGAATCGGTCATCGATCCTCACCAGCCCAAGTACAAGGGCAAGGCGATGCGTGTCCGAGCCGTCGGTTACATCGGCGGACTCGCCATGATCCCCGCCGCGTGGTGGTTGCGCGGTCGGCGAGAACGTTTCCCAGTGGTGGGCGATCTGGCTGTCACGCTGCCGCTGCTGGTCGACGCCGCGGGCAACGCCCACGGCATCTACGACGAGGCGCGCATCGACGACGTCGTGCACCTGGTCAATACCGTCTCGCTGGGAGCCCTGTTCGGAGCGCTCATCTCCGAGCACGTCGACTCCCGCGCGAAGGCAGCCGGGGCGGTCATCGCCTTGGGCGTGGTGGGTGGCATCGGCTGGGAGGTCATGGAGTACACCGCCGAGGCACTTGGCTTCGAGGGACTGGGCCTCTCTCCGGAGGACACCATCGCGGACGTCACCTTCGGCGCTATGGGGGCGCTCATCGCGGCTGCCATCACCTGGGCCCGCTGGCAACCGCTTTCTTCGAGGCGGTCGCTCCGGGCGGCTAGCTAGCCGGCGTCGGCCAAAGCGACGAAGCGACGCAGGACGCGCGCGAGGCGCGGACCGGCCTCGTTCGCCGCAGCAAGCACTTCGTCATGTGTCAGCGGTTCGCCGGTGATCCCCGCACCGGCGTTCGTCACGAGCGACACGCCGCACACCTTGATACCGGCCCAGCGGGCGGCGATGGCCTCCAGCACGGTCGACATGCCCACGGCATCCGCGCCCAGCGTCCGCAGCATTCGCACCTCCGCAGGGGTCTCGTACGTCGGTCCGAGCAGGCCGGCATAGACGCCCGCCTCCAGAGGCACGGCCTCCTCAGTGGCTGCCTGCTGAAGGAGCGCCCGGAGGCGCGGGTCCCAGGCGTCGACCAGATCCGGGAAACGCGCTCCCATCTGGTCTGCGTTGGCACCCAGCAACGGAGTGCGACCGGTCAGGTTGAGGTGGTCTTCGATGACCATCAAGGTGCCCGGGGGCCAGTCAGCGCGGATACCACCAGCAGCATTGGTCAGGACCACCGTGCTCGCGCCCAGTCGACCCATCAGCAGGACCGGCTCGACGACCATGGTCGGAGCGAGACCTTCGTACAGGTGCAGACGGCCCTGCAGGCAGATGACCGGTACGTCTCCCAGCCTTCCCAGCAGCAGCCGGCCGGCGTGTCCCGGGGCCGATGCAGCGGGCCAGCCAGGCAGCTGCGCAAAGGGGATGACGGTGGCGTCCCGGACCGCGGTCGCGATGTCACCGAGTCCTGATCCCAGCACCAGGCCGATGCGCGGCACCAAATCTGTGCGCGCGCGGACTGCGCGCTCCAGCGCGTCCAGACGGCGGGGCAATCCGGCCGGTTCAGTGGCGCCTGCAGTGTGATCCATGACTCGGACCATACACGAGCGGCCGCTCACGTCCCCGCGCGCACGAAAACGCCCAGAGAAGCTGTCTCGATGCCTCGGTCACCTTGATGTGATCTCGGTGTCCGAGGAACCTGACCGGCCCCTCCGGGCAAGAAGAACGATACGAGACCGCAAGGTCTGAGTCAATCCGGATATCCACGAATTCGCTCTCAGATCCGTCTGTCGTCCACGACTCCACATCTACTGTGGACGAGCGGTGGATAAGCGTCGAGCGTCAGGACATGGATCGACTGCCGAGGTGCGGAGGTCAGCCGGCGGAGCGCGCGGCCTTTACCACCATCGTCTGCGCGTACTTGTCATGCAAGCCCTGCTTGGTGGGGCTCTGGGCCGTCGTCACGAGGAGCGCGATGAACCAGATGAAGGCGATCAGCGAAGCGATCAATCCCAGCGAAAGCACGAACGCGCTCAGGAGTCCGGCGACGAACCCGGGCCCGAACATCACCGCATAGCGGATCATGCCCTGGTTGAAGGTGATCGTCTGACCGTTGCCTTGTTGCCCGATCTGCATTCCCAGGACCTTCATGCCCAGGGTGCCGCGCATGGATGTCCACGTGTATACGAAGTACGCGCCGACGAGCAGGTACGACAGCACGTTCTGGACCAGCACGGAAGTCGTCGACTGCACCTGGCCGATGATCGTATTGACGCCGAAGATCGAGAGCGTGAGCACGCCCACGATGACGAACACCAGGAAAAAGACGATGTAGTCGATGATGAAAGCGATGATGCGGTTGGGGACGTCCGCGTAGTAGTAACCCGCAGGACCCGCGACCGGCGCCTGAGAAGTGATGTTGGCCGTCCACGACGGCAGGCCGCTGCTGCCGCCCGCCGGTGGCGGCGACGATGGCTGCTGCGGGGTCGACTGCCAGTCGGACGGCGGGGGCGGCGGGGGCGATGCAGGCGGGGGCGGCGGCGGTCCGCCAGGCTGACCCGATTGCGTCATGCTCTTCTCTCCTCTTCCAGACCGGCGCACTCGAAACGGGGCGCCCGGGGGTCCAGCCGGCGTTCTTTGGGCGACCAGCCGTCCCGCTCGGGGAAGGATAGCGCGGCGAGCGGTGCTCGGAACAACGATTCGGCGGCTCGCCACCGCGAATCTCGCGCTCAGCTACCCTGCGCTAGCCCCCGATGCGAGACATCTCGACCTTGGGCAGGCGCCGCGTTGCCTCGGAGCGCTGCTCCGAGTAGCGATCGGCGCGGACGCTCCACACGTCCTCGATCCGCGCAGCGAGCTGCTCATCCGTCTCCCCGGAGCGCAGCGGCTCCCGCAGATCCGTTCCAGACACGGCAAAGAGGCACGTGAAGAGCTGGCCATCGGCGGTCAGCCGAGCGCGCGTGCAGCCGCCGCAGAAGGGCTGACTGACGGACGCGATGACACCGACCTCCCCGCTGCCATCCCGGTAGCGCCAGCGCTCGGCCACCTCGCCGGAGTAGTTCGGGTCGGTGGCCACGAGGGGTGACTCGGCATCGATCATGGCCACGATGTCCGCCGCAGGTACGACCTCATCCAGGCGCCAGCCGTTGGAGTGCCCCACATCCATGTACTCGATGAAGCGCAGGATGTAGCCCCGCTCCCGGCAGAAGCGCGCCATGGGCAGGACGCTACTCTCGTTCACGCCGCGCCGCACGACCATGTTGATCTTGATGGGCGACAGCCCGGCCGCCTCGGCGGCCTCGATGCCATCGAGCACATCAGACACCGCGAAGTCGACATCGTTGAGAGCAGCGAACACCTGCGCATCGAGCGAATCAAGGCTCACTGTGATGCGCCCCAGACCAGCTTCCGCGAGCCCACGTGCCTTTCGCGCCAGCAAGGAGCCATTGGTGGTTAGCGTCAGGTCCTGCAGGCCTGGCACGCTCACCAGCATGGCGACCAGTCGCTCGAGGTCTCGCCGCAGCAGTGGCTCGCCGCCGGTCAAGCGGATCTTCTCGGCGCCGGCTGCCACGAACAGGCCGGCCACCCTGGCGATCTCCTCGAAGGTGAGCAGCTCGGCGCGCGGCATGAAGCGGAAACCAGCGCCGTAGATCTCGCGCGGCATGCAGTACGTGCAGCGGAAGTTGCAACGGTCCGTGACCGAGATGCGCAGGTCGCGGAGGGGCCTTCCCAGTCGATCGATGACGCTCACACGATGATGGTACGCGGCGGCGGCGCGTCGGCCCGTCGGACCGCCAACCGCCACGGCGCGCTCCAGCAGGCCGGTCGTGCGCACGCAACGTGCGCCTGGGTCAGACTGGCGGGGGACGACCACCAGGACAGCGGAGGCATCGCGTGCGACTCGACGGCAAGGTTGCGCTGATCACGGGCGCCGACTCGGGCATCGGACAAGGGACGGCCACGGTCTTCGCCGCGGAAGGCGCCGACGTGGTGGTGCACTTTCACGAGGACCGCGACGGGGCAGAGGAGACGCGACGGAAGGTGGAGGCGGCCGGCCGGCGCTCGATGATCGTCCAGGCGGACGTCAGTGACGAAGCGCAGGTCGAGCGCATGTTCGACCTCGCTTTGGAGCAGATGGGCGGCCTGGACATCCTCATGAACAATGCCGGCGTCGACGCGTCCGGTACCGAGGTGGCCGACCTCGAGACGGAGGTCTGGGATCGAGCCATCCGGACCAACCTCTACGGCTACTTCTTCTGCTGCCGGCGCTTCATCCGCCACCGACGCGAGCAGGGCGGCAAGGGCAAGATCATCAACATCACGTCGGTCCACGACACCATCCCTCGAGCAGGAGCGTCGGACTACGACTGCAGCAAGGGTGCACAACTGAACCTGACCCGGACGCTGGCCTTGGAGCTGGCTCCGCTCAAGATCAACGTCAACAACATCGGTCCGGGCATGGTCCTCACGCCCTTCAACCAGGAGGCCGTGGATGACCCGGAGGAACTGGAGAAGCAGGTGCAGAGCATCCCCTGGAAGCGGGCCGCCGAACCAGAGGAGATCGGCAAGCTGGCCCTCTACCTCGCCTCGGAAGATGCTGACTACGTGACCGGGGCCACGTTCTACATCGATGGCGGGCTGATGCAGAACCAGGGACAGGGCGCTTAGAGCGCGGCCTCGTCTGCGAGCTCCGTGAGCCGCCAGGCCGCGTTGATCATGCCAACGTGGGAGAAGGCCTGCGGGAAGTTGCCCATGAGCTGGTCCGCGCTCGGATCGAACATCTCGGCCATCAGCCCCAGGTCGTTGGCCGATCCGCTGAGCGCCTCGAACCGCTTTCGGGCGCCAGGCTCATCGCCCATCAGCGCGAGGCACTCCACCAGCCAGTAGCTGCAGATGAGGAAGCCGTTCTCCTCGTCCTTCCAGCGTCGGACGAGCGGGCCCTGTGAGAGTCCCTGATCCACGCGGCGGATGGTGGCGGCCATGCGTGTGTCGGTGGCGGGCAGGAACCCGACCAGGGGCATGAGCAGGACCGACGCATCCAGCTCATCCGATCCGAAGGCACCCGCAAAGGCGCCGGCCGTCTCGCTCCACGCCTCCCGCAGGACAGTGGCGTGGATCTCGTCCCGTGCCTGCTCCCAGGGACGGGTATCCACGTCGTCGCCGAGGCGATCGGCCAGTTTGACCGCTCGATCGACGGCGACCCAGCACATGACCTTGGACGACGTGTACTGCCGCTCGCGGTCGCGGGCCTCCCACATGCCGGCGTCCGGATCGCGCCAGCCGGCGGCAGCCCGGTCCGCGAAGTCGCGCAGCATGTCGCGCGTCTGGGCATCGAAGCCGTCGATCTGATCGCGCAGCAGGTAGGCGGAGTCGAGCACCTCACCCATCACGTCGAGTTGTCGCTGCTGCCAGGCCTCATTGCCGACTCGCACCGGACGGTTGTCGAGGTGGCCCGCCAGGTGCTCCAGCTGGTGCTCGGAGATGTCGCGCCGGCCGTCAGAGCCCAGCACGATGGGGATGTGGCGGTCGCTGGCCTGGCCCAGGGATCGCGCCAGGAAGCCCAGGAATCGGTCCGCCTCGGTGGGACAGGCAGCGACCCACAGTGCGCGCATCGTGAACGACAGGTCACGCAGCCAGACGTAGCGGTAGTCCCACGTGTCGCCGCGGCCAAGGTGAGCGGGCAGGGATGTGGTGGGCGCCGCGATGACCGCGCCCGTCCGTTCATCGGTCAGACCCTGGAGCACGACCGCCGAGCGACGGACCTGCTCCGAGCCGAAGCCGTCGTACGAGACGTGCAGCTCGTTCCACGTCCGCCAGCCCTCGAGCGTGGCCTCCAGCAGCTCTGATGCGGAACCGCCGGTCGGTACCCCCTCGTCCAGCGGGTCGATGACGCGCAGGACGAACGTCCGCGTCTGGCCATCCTCCACCCCGAAACGGGCCGTGACGCGGTCGCGCTCCAGCTCCAGGGGCACGTCCGTCTCGAGGCGCAGCGCGGACGGTCCGGCGCGCATCTCGACGGCGCCCTCACTCCGCTCCAGCCAGGGCACCGTGAGCCCGTACTCGAAGCGCGGCGCCAGGTCCAGCTCCACGTCGAGACGGCCGCGCAGCCCCTCGACGATGCGCACCAGAGCGTGCGGGACGCGCTTGCCGATGTCATGCCCGCGCGTGCCCGGCGCAAAGGACAGGAAGTCCGTGATGGCGACCGCGCCGTCCGGCCCATCGAACTCGGTGCGCAGGACGAGGCTTTGGCCCAGGTAGCGACGCCTGGACGTGGTCTCCCCGAGCGGTTGCATCCGCCAGTGACCGCCGTCCGGATCGAGCAGCCGCCCGAGGGCCGAGGGTGCATCGAAGCTGACGGGGCAGTACCAGTCGATCGAGCCCTGTCGTGAGACGAGGGCAGCCGTGCGGCAGTTGGACAGCAGACCGTAGTCGCCGATGGATGTCATGCCGCGAGACTAGCGCCCGGCCGCCTGG
>JALZLU010000094.1 GCA_030858685.1 Chloroflexota bacterium
GCGTCCTCCTGCTCCGGCGCCAGCGTGATCTGGTGCCGCTCACGGAGCCAGCCCAGGGCCCTAGCCCAGTCGGCACCGGCGAACGTGTGCGCCGCCCGCGCGGTCTGCGCTGCCGCCGCCAGGGCTCTGAGGCGTCCCGCGAGATTAGACTCCGCGCGGGCGAACGGCGCCAGCGCGAGCAGCGGCTCCTCGACGCCCTCTCGCGTGGCACCTATCATGTCGCCGGACTCCAGCAGCGCGGCGATGGCGGGTCCCAGACCATCATGTTCGATTTGCAGGAGTTCCGCGGCGGCCGTGACGAGCTCTCCTTGGGGCAGTAGCGTGTGGCCCTCGTCGCCCGCCCCGGCGAAGGCGTGCAGCACCCCCGCCTGCAGGCGCTCGGGGGCATCGGGCGGGATGCCGACCGCTCGGGCGATCGTGTCCGCCGTCTTGAAGCCGATGCCCCACACCTCCCGCGCCAGCCGGTACGGCTCCTCGCCCACTACCCGTGCGCTGTCATCACCGAACCGCTTGTAGATGCGCACGGCGAGCGAGGTGGACACGCCGTAGCCTGAAAGCGCCGCCATCACCTCCCGGATGTGGCGCTGCTCCTCCCAGGTGGCCGCGATGCGCTCAGAGCGCACCCGGCCGATGCCCGGCACCTCGGTGAGGCGCCCGGGGGACGAGTCGATCACGTCAAAGGTGGCGTCCCCGAAGGCATCTACTATGCGCCCGGCCATCTTCGGGCCGACGCCCCTGACGAGCCCGCTGCCCAGGTACCGGCGCATCCCCTGGATGGTCGCGGGCAGGGTGGTGCGGTAGTCGAGCACCTTGAACTGCCAGCCATAGCGGTGGTCGTTCATCCACCAGCCCTGGGCGACGATGGCCTCGCCGGGGGTGAGATCGGCGAGGGTGCCGACGACCGTGACCAGCCGGTCCTCGCCCCGCGCAGCCTCGGTCTGGCCACCGTCACCGCCGTGGCGCTCCGGAGAGAGGCGGGCGATGGTGTAGCCGCTCTCGGCGTTGTGGTACGTGATCCGCTCCACCACCCCGCGCAGCTCCCGCCGGAGTTGGGTATCCTCCGCCGTGGGCAGAGACCGGCTTGTCCCGGATTTCGATGGTGGCTGTGCGGCGGGTGTGGCATCGGGCTGGTGGGCGTCAGTCATCGGTGCGCTCCCCGCGATGTGCTCGTGGTGTGTGCCCGGATCGGCCGGGTTCCCTATGTCCACGCTATCCCCTCGACGGCGGCTTGCAGGTCTGCCTTCGTGCCGCGCACGTACAGCAGCGTGGTGTCCAGGCTGTCGTGTCCCATGATCTGAGCCAGCCTGTGCAGGGGCACCCGCTCCGCCATCCGGTACCCGAAGCGGTGCCGCAGGTCGTGGGGGCTCACGTCCTCCACCTTCGCGAGCCTGGCGTAGCTGGCGACGATCTCCCCGAGCTGCTGCGCGCTGATGTGATTACCCCGCCGGTTCGGAAAGAGCCACGGCTGCTCCTCTCTCCCACCGAAGAGTGTTGCCTCGTACTCGCGCAGGGTATCGCGCGCGGTGGAGTTGAGCGGGACCTCGCGGTACTTGTTGCGCTTCCCGTACACCCTGACCGTGCCGGATCGCTCCTTGCGCTCCACGTGCTCGCGCCGCAAGGATACGAGCTCACCCGCTCTGAGCCCGGTATGCAGGGCGAGCACGATGAGGGTACGGTCCCTAAGGCTGCCATATTTCTCGACCGCGCCGAGCAGCACGTTCTCCTCCCGGTCGGAGATCTGGCGGGGAGGTGCTTGCACGACAGGGACCTGCTTGACGGGCTTGGCGGGGTCTCGCGAGATCAGTCTTTGCTCGAGCGCCCAGGCGAAGTAGCGGTTCAGGGTGACGAGCCTGCGGTTGACCGTGGCCGGCTTGAGCCGCGCCGTGTGCTGCATCCAGGAGCGATACGCGGTGATCGCTGGGGTGGAAATCGCAGTTGGATCGAAGCACGCCCCCGTGTCGCCCTCGACAGCATCCATATAGGAGGCTTCGTACCAGCCGGCGAAGTGCCGCAGGTCGGAGAGGTAGTTGCGGACCGTGGGAGCCGAGAGATCCTCGTGCTTGCCCAGGTGCCGCCCGTACACCGCTACGACCCGCGCACCCTCGGGCGAGAGCGTCGCATCCTGCCGCGTCAGTTCAGTCCTCCTTCCGCTTCGGTTTGATCGAGGTAGTGGGT
>JALZLU010000107.1 GCA_030858685.1 Chloroflexota bacterium
GTCGATCCGGACGATGCCGGGACCTCCGCCGCGCGGCTGGCGCTGATGGACGCGGCGCGCATCTCGCTGGCCTCCACGCTGGCCCTCCTGGGCATCTCCGCCCCGGATTCGATGTAGCTCCGGGTTCGGATCGGGCTGCGATGCGGCCACGGTCCTCAGCGCCTTCTGGGATCGACGACTGACCTGATCCGCCCTTGCTCACTGGCGCCTGGCACCTGCAAGGTGCGAACTGACCCTCGGGCTGCAGCTTGGACCCGGCTTACCCCGGTCGACGGCGCCTCAGCGGTCGCTTGGCACCTGTGGGGTGCTGTCGGACCGCCACGGTAGACGACTACGACACGTGCTGATCCTGCTGCGTCCTCCGAGGGTCCGTTCGCACCTGTGGCGTTCCAAGCCGCCGCCTCGGACCGCTCGGGCAGGCCGCGTCGCCCGCCATCTGGCGGATCAGTCGCTCGGCAGTGCCGTCCCTACCTGCTCCAGGGTCTCTTCGTCGCTGGCCACGATGACGAGCACCGGCGAGTCGAGCTGGTCGACCACCGCGGTGGCCACGATCTCATGAGGGAAAGGTAGATCCTCCATCGCCGCCTCGGCGGCTGCTGAGAACTCGTCGGCGTCCGTGGCGCTGTCCCAGGCCGTCTGCCAGACGACCGCCCAGGTTCCCTCGGGTCCGTCCACGCTGACCAGCCGGTCACCACCCCAGCCTGCGGCGGCCGCGGCGTTGGGCAGTGCTGGCAGGACCCCGGGCACGCTCCGCGCCGCAGCGGAGTCCCCGTCCGCGACCAGTACCCCGATGAGCATCTCCCCCAGGGTCTGCTCGTAGCTCTCGGCCCAGCCCGAGCCCAGTGCCGCAACCACGCCGGGGAGTCTCACGATGATGGGTTCTTCCCGGTCGATGTACTTCTCTGGATGCATGATCTGCTCTGTAGAAGCCGGCCGATCGGCGAAGGCAGCATCGACGGCCGCATAGCCACCACCGGCGCGGACCGCCGTCACGAATGCCCACCCGTCGATGTACGGGAACTCGAGCTGTCGTCGCAGCACCGGTGGCATCGACTCAAGGAGTTCCTGGTCGGCTGGCGTTACGGCGTCCTGCAGGCCGAGGATCTCCTCGAAGCTCAGGTTCGCGATGGCCCAGTCGACCATCACGGCCACGGCATCACCCTCGATGAGCCCCAGCACGCCCAGGGCCTGATCGCCCTCGGCAGGATCGGTCACCTGAGTGCCTTCCAGAACGAAGTGCTGGTCCTGCAGGGCGTGGACGTACTCATGGGCAACCACGAGCGCGTCCGATGACCCGAACTCGGAACCCTCCCCGCGCTGGACCACGGTGAAGCTTGCGGTGCGCGTGTCGTAGAACGCCGCCACCTGGCTGCCGTACAGGTCGAGTACCAGTTCCTCCAGGTCCGCCTCCGGGCCCAGCAGCCCGAGCCGCTTCAGGAGGTCCTCCTCGGCGCTGACTTCCGCAGCCGGGTTCTCCGCGGCGAAGAGGCCGCGAAGCTCTTCCTCGAAGCGCGCCGCCGTGATGAAACGGAAGGGCACATCCTGCCGAGCCTCCAGTCCCCGGATGGCCGGGACCTGCTCGATGATCTCGCGGATGCGCGCCTCGACCGCGGGATCGACCGCCAGATCCCCGCTGGGCGCCGGACCGCTCGACGTAGATGGCGCGGGGACGGCAGTTCCGGAGGGCGTCGGCGTCGTGGGGACGGCCGCGGACGATCCCGGGGTGGGCGTGCTCGGATCTCCACTGGGGGACGGACTGCCCGCGGCGATACCGGAGGGCCGCACACTGCCGCTTGCCGATGGCGCGCCGCCGCGCGGCAGGAACAACAAGAGCCCCACGGCAAGGACGACCAGGACCGCGACGGCGGCCAACACGAGCGGGATGGCCGCACCACGTCGAGGTGCTGGCGGTGGGGCCGTGCCATCCACGCTCGGAAATGCGCCCGGTGTCGCGTAGGGTCGCGTCTGGTCCGCCTCTGGCGGCGCGCTCCCGGGTCGCGTCGGGTCGGGTTCTGGCGACGCGCTTCCCAGCCGCGGCTCTTCGGTCACGCGGCCATCCTGCCAGAAGGTGTGCGTTTCTTCACCGTCTCCCCTCTGGTGCCTTCATCGAGGCGGACTACATTGATGACGCGGAACAAAAGCCTCGCTTCTGTTCCCTCTCCCTCCCTCGGAACGAGGGGCGCCGATTGGGCAGGCGCCCCTCGTTCTTTTTGTGTGGCACGATGCCTGCCATGGAGATCACCTGGTACGGCGACAGCTGTCTGCGGCTCAAGGGACGTGAGGGCGTGGTCGCCGCCGATGCCTATCGATCGGTGGTCGGCCCGACGGGGCGCGGGCTGACGGCCGACATCGTCACGTACAGCCATCCCGATGATGCTCCGCCACCCGCGCGCGGCAAGACCGCCGAACTGAACGGACACGCCGCGGGACTCTTGAGGCCGACCAGTCTGGACCCAGCATTCATCCTGGACGGGCCTGGCGAGTTCGAGGTGCATGAGGTCCTCATCAACGGTGTGCGCACCTTTCGCGACGATGACAAGGGCAGGCAGCGCGGGCTCAACACCTGCTTCGTGTACGAGCTCGATGGCCTGCACGTGGTGCACCTGGGTGACCTCGGCCACCTTCTGGATGAGGATGGCCTGGGCGAGATCGGCTCGGTCGACGTGGTCTGCGTGCCCATCGGCTCGTCGCTCACCGCAGCCAAGGCCGCAGAGGTCGCCACGCAGGTGGACGCGCGGCTCATCGTGCCCATGCTCATCGGAGAGGGAGAGGCGGCGCGCGGCGCCCTGGAACGATTCATGCACGAGATGAGCGTCCAGCACCCCACGCCCGTGCCGCGGTTGAGCGTGACCATCTCCACGGTCCCCAGCGAGACCACCGTGGTGGTCCTGGAGTCACGCACCAAGGTCTGAGCCGCGTGGCCAGCCGTCGCGGTCGGATGGTGAGCCGTGCCCGCCGGATGCTGAGCCGATGACGACGGTGCCGCCTTTGATGACGGTGCGTACGAGGTCCGCACCAAGCCAGTAAGGGATGAGCTCGTGACGCGGCACGTCCCAGATCACGAGGTCGCCGGCACGGCCCTCCTCCAACGCCCCGTGCGTCTCGCCCAGCCCCACCGCGTGCGCCGCGTTGATGGTCGCCGCGACCAGAGCCTCCCCTGCGGACAGGCCCAGCTGGACGGTGGCCATGGCCATCGCGACCTGCAAGTTCGGAGCGGGCGACGTGCCGGGATTGAAGTCCGTGCCCAGGGCGACCGGCACACCGGCCTCGATGAGCGCGCGTGCCGGCGCATGGCGCTCTGCCATCAAGTAGTAGGTCGTCGCGGGCAGGAGCGTGGCGACGACCGGCCGGCCCTCCTCGGCGGCGCCTGCCAGGGCCGCGATGCCGTCCGCGGAGATGGCCGCCAGGTGATCGGCTGAGACCGCGCCGAGCTCGGCCGCCAGCGCGGCGCCACCGGAGTCGTGCAGCTCATCGGCGTGGAGACGGGCCGCCAACCCGTGTTCGTGTGCCGCCCTGAGGATGTGCCGAGAGCGTGCCACGTCGAAGACACCCTGCTCGCAGAAGACATCGCAGAAGCGCGCGATGCCCTGCCGAGCGACGGCCGGAAGCTGTCGCTCCACGACGTCCCCGACGTACTCATCTACCCGTCCGGCTAATTCGGGCGGCACGGCATGTGCCCCCAGGAAGGTGGGCACCAGCTCCACTGGCCCATCCCCGTCGAGCTGACGGTAGACCTCGAGCAGACGCAGCTCCGTCTCCACGTCCAGCCCGTAGCCGGATTTTGCCTCGGCCGTGGTCACGCCGTGGCGCAGCATCTCGCGAGTCCAGCGACGACCGTGGACAAGGAGCGCTTCGGAGGTCGCCGCGCGCGTCCGCTCGACCGTGGAGAGGATGCCGCCACCGGCCGCCAGGATGCCCAGGTAGCCGGCGCCCGCTTGCCGCAGAGCGAGCTCTCCCTCGCGAGTGCCGGCGAAGGCGAGGTGCGTATGGGCGTCGATGAGGCCCGGCGTGACGGTCCCGCCGCGAGCGTCGATCGGTGCCAGATCGTCGCCGTCGAGGCCCGACGCGGCGAGTCGGGAGCGCACTTCACGTTCGGAGCCCACAGCCGCGATGCGGCCTTCGAGCACCGCCACCGCGAGTGGACCGGCTTCCGAGGCGCGCAGCACGGACGCGTCACCCTGGCCGGAGCCGCGACGCAGCCCGCCGGCCAGCGTGGACACTTCCGCCGCCCCGACCACGAGCAGGTCAGCGCGTCGCTCGTCAGGCGTCGCCGCCGCCCTCTGCCTCGGCCAGGCGCAGCTCGAGCGCCTTGCTCGGCTCGAAGTCCCGGATGCCCAGCCAGTCCGCGGCCGCCGTGATGCGCTCGGCGTCCGTCCCTGTGGTGGGGATGGCGGCGTGGTCGGCCACCGACAGCAGCGCGGCCAGCGGCGCCAGACCGATCAGCTCCGACTCGC
>JALZLU010000127.1 GCA_030858685.1 Chloroflexota bacterium
GCCCGTCGTCCGCATCGAGCGGGTGCGTGATGAGTCGGCCGCGTATCCCGTGGCCGTCGGTCCTCGCACCCTTTTCGACATCCGGACCCCTGCCGCGCGTCTTCGCCTGGCCTTCGAGCACCGCACCAGGCGCTGGCTGGTGGAGGGTCTCGATACCGAGCCGGAGGTACTCGCTGCGGTCGCCTGAGGACGCGCGCGGACGTGCGACAATCTTGCGGATGTCACAGGAACCCGATTCGTACGGACGGCTGACCCTATCCGAGTTTTCGGAACGCCTCGCCTCAGCTGATGCCGTTCCCGGCGGGGGCAGTGCCGCGGCCGTCGCGGCGGGTCTGGCCGCCAGCCTCATGGTCATGGTCGCGCGCCTCTCGCAGGATCGGCCCAAGTACGAGGCGCATGCCGCGACGCATGCTCGCGCCCTTGAGGAAGGGGAGCGAGCCCGCCGGCGCTTCATGGACCTGGCCGACGAGGACGCGGCGGCCTACACGAACTTCGCCGCAGCCATGAAGCAACCTCGCGATACGCCCGAGGAGCAGGCCGAGCGCCGAACGCGAACGCAGGCTGCCGCTCGTGCTGCATCGGAGATCCCGCTCCTGGTCGTGCGGGAATGCCACAGGCTGGTGCGCGAGATCGAGGCTCTGGCCGGCCGCAGCAACCTCAACGCGGCCAGTGACCTGGATGTCGCCGCGCTCCTGGCGCAGGCCGCGGCACGCGGGGCGCGGGCCAACGTGCTCATCAACTTGCCATCGGTCGGGGATGAGCGGTACGCGGGTGCCACCACGGCTGAGCTCGGGGGGCACCTCCAGGAGATCGAAGCGACCGTCTCGAGGGTCAACCAGCAAACGCTCTCCGGCCACCTCCGGTCGCCCGAGTCGACCTGAGCGGTCCCGGACCTTCCCCGGACGCTGCCGGCGACATCGTCGGGAGGTTCGGAGCTAGAGCCGCAGCGTCGGCAGAGCCAGGGCCGCGGCGATGAGAATGGCCATCGCGACGCCGAAGGCGCTGGCCCCCCAAGCCGGCCAGTCGATGGGTCCCAGAGGCTCCCCGGCGTGCTCATCGGTGTCATGTCCAGAGCCGGTGTGTTCCTCCCCACCGTGCGCGTCCTCTTCCTGGACGTCGGCCGCGTGCGGCGCGTCCGGACGCAGGCCGGCGGCGGGCGTGCCCTTCTTCCCGAATTCGTCTGCCGCGGCAGCTTCCGGCGTGTGACCCTCCGGCGTCCCGCCGGGACCCCGTCGCGTCCCTTCTGTCTCAGTCTCATCCGCCTCACGGGCCATCGAGCATCTCCTCCGTCACCAGCTCGTCGACCGTCACTGGCCGCGCCACGACAGTATCGGGCAGGGCGCGCATGAACTCCACGGACGCTGCCCATGCCTCGAGATCGATGGCGCCCAAGCCATTGGCGTCGGTGTACTCGCTGGTCCACGTCTCGATGGTGGCCTCCAGGATGGCCGCCTGCGCCTCTCGCTGCTCACCCAGTTCCGGCACGCGTTCGATGGCCGCATCGAGGCCACGCTCCGGGTCCGCGATGATCTCGTCCATGGCTCGCAGGGTCGCCGCCACGAACGCGCGGATGGCCTCGGCCTTGTCCTCCAGCGTTGCCGTACCTACCACCAAGCCAGGCCCGGGCAGCGGCGTGATGTCATCGACCCGCAGGATGCTCACCGCCTCGCCGGACAGCTCGAGCTGGACCGGCTCGTTGTTGGCGAAGCCGGTAGCCGAGTCCACCTGGTCCTGCTGGACCGCGACCGCCTGTCCGAAGTCGGGATATAGCTCGATGTCGAGGTCCTCGGGGGTCAGGTCGGCCGAGGCCAGCAGCGCCTGGAGCATGATCCAGCTCGACCCGAAGCGACCGGGGATGCCCAGGCTGCGGCCCTCCAGGTCGGCTGCTTCCGCGATGCCCGCCGACTGCTTGGCGAAGACGACGCTGGGGAAGCGGGCGTAGATGGTCGCCACGTAGCGGACGGGGATGTCCTGGCTGACGGCCGGGATGACGCTCGTGCCGTCACCCATGCCGATGTCGATGACGCCCTGACCGAGCAGCGTGATGAGCTCGGGATCGATGCGGTTCTGGAAGGTCACGTCCAGGCCGGCGTCGCGGTAGTAGCCCTCAGCCTCGGCGAGGTAGAACTGCGCGAACTGCACGCTTGGGATGTAGCCCAGGCCCACGGTCAGGGTGGTGGGGTCGATGGGTCCTGAGGCACCGGGGCCGGACGTGCCGGCACTCGGTCCGGTCGCGCCGGGACCCGGCGAAGTGCAGGCTGTCGCGCTCAGGGCGCCTACCAGGGACAGTGCCAGGACGAGACGGTGCACGGGTACCTCCAGCGTGACGGTTCAGGCGCGCGCGCCGACGAGGCGGCGCTCCACGAGCAGGACGACGAGATAGAGAGCCACGCCGATGAGGGCGATGGTGAGGAGCGTCGCGAACATCAGGGGGATGTCGAAGAGACTGCCGCGGGCCAGGTTGATGAGCACGCCGAGGCCCTGGTCGCCGCCAGCCCACTCGCCCACGATGGCGCCGATGACCGCGAGTGTGACGCCCACGCGCATGCCGCCCAGGATCTGGGGCAGCGCAGCCGGGACCTCCAGCTTGGCGATGATCTGCCAGCGCGTGGCACGCAGGCTCCGACCAAGCTCCAGCAAGTTCCCGTCGACGGAGCGGATGCCGACCATGGTCGAAACGGCCACGGGGAAGAAGACGATCAAAGCGCAGATGAGCACCTTGCCGGTGAGTCCACTGCCGAACCAGAGGGCGATGAGCGGCGCCAGGGCCAGGATGGGCGTGGCCTGTGCGGCCACGAGGTACGGCGAGAGCAATCGTTCGGCGAGACGCGAGCGCGCCAGGAGGTAGCCGATCAACAGTGCCAGGGACGCGCCGGCGCCGAAGCCAAGCAGGATCTCGGTGAGCGTGGTCACTGCGTGAGGCGTCATCACCCCTTCCGTCCAGGCACGGAGGAAGCGGGCACCGACGACCTCCGGTGGGGGCAGGATGAAGGTCGGGTAGTCGCCCACGATCACTATCAGCTTCCAGAGGCTCAGGAAGACAGCCGCGGCTGCCACGACGGGCAAGGCGGCGCGCATCGTGGTCACGCCACTGCCTCGGCGCCGGTTTCGAGGTGCGTCCGGATCGCCGAAGCGGCTGTCGAGAAGGCCGACGCGCCCATACCGGAGGGGTCGCGCGGCCTGGGCACGTCCACCGGCACATCCGCTACGACGCGCCCCGGTCGAGCAGACAACACCAGCACACGGTCGGCCAGGAAGACGGCCTCCGCGATGTCATGGGTGACCAGCACGATGGTCGTGCCGGTCCGCTCCCACAGCCGCAGCAGCTCCAGGTCGAGGCGCTCTCGAGTGAGCGCGTCCAGGGCACTGAACGGTTCATCCAGCAGCAGCACGCTCGGCTCGCGAATGAGCGCCCGGGCCACGGCCGCCCGCTGACGCATCCCGCCCGAGAGCTGGTGTGGCCGCGCGCGATCGAAGCCGGCGAGGCCCACCAGGTCAAGGAGCTCTCGGGCACGCCCTTCTCGAGCCGGTCGCGCTACGCCGGCCAGCTCCAGGGGCAGCGCCACGTTACCGACGACGTCGCGCCAGGGCAGGAGTCGCGGCTCTTGGAAGACGATGCCCACGCGCGGGTCGGCCCCTTCCACCGGTCGGTCGTCGATGCGGATCTCACCGCTGTCGGTTGCCAGCAGCCCGCCGATGAGGCGCAGCAACGTGCTCTTGCCCGATCCATTCGGCCCAACGACCGCGGCGATGGAGCCGGCGGTCACGTCGAAGCTGGCCCCTTCGACCGCCACCAGGGGCTGACGGTCGATGATGAAGCTGCGTGTGACGTCGTGGACCTGGATGGCGTTCAGGGCGCTCGGACCTCCGGCCCTGTCCGGAGCGATCGGGGAGCGGTGACGCGCAAGTACACGCTTCGGCAGCGCCCGTTCGCCACGTCCAGACGTGGCGATGACACACGGTGCCGATGCGACTGCGCCTCGCTTCTCCCATCCGGACTCTGACCGTCGGCTCCCTGCCAGGGGATCCACCGTCGCCGCGTAACGGCGCCGGGTCGTGGGCTGGCGGTGCGCGACTTGCGCCGCGTCCGCCGACCACCGGTCGGGACTTTCACCCAACCCCGAAACGAAGGCGTATGCGTGATGTAGCCCGCATCATACGCTCATGCTCACTCTCGTCCTCACGCGCCATGGCGCCACTGATTGTTCGGATCCGGAGCAGTACCTGGGCCAACACATCGAAGCGCACCTCACGGAGCAGGGCAGGGCGGCGGCGCGGGCACTCGCTGAGCGCCTGGCGCCGGTGACCTTCGAAAGGGTCATCACGAGCCCGCTCGAACGGGCGATGGAGACGGCCCACCTCATCCGCCCCGACGACCGCGTCGAAGCCGATCGACGCCTCATGGAAGCCGACTATGGACATTGGGAAGGTCGTACGGTGCAGGAGATAGAGGCGAGCTGGCCCGCCGAGCGCGAAGGATACGAGCAGGATCCCGGTGAGAACTCCGCGCCCGGCGGTGAAAGCGGCAAGGCCGTCGCGACTCGAGTCGGCCCCCTCCTGGATGAGCTCGTGACGTGGGCATCCGGAGTGCCGGGGGCCGACGAGGACCATCGCTTCCTTCTCGTGGGCCACTCCACTTTGAACCGCGTCTTGCTGGCTGCGGCATTAGGCGTCCCGCTTCGCGACTACCGCCGTCGCTTCCGCCAGGACTGGGCCAACCTGACCGTACTACGGCACGGCCGACGGTACGGCGGCGGCTGGCAGCTGCTGCTGTGCAACGACATGGCGCATCTCCGGGGGACGAGCGGCGCGACCTGGGACTGAGTGCTGTCGTGGCAAGGGGGTAGACAGGGCCCCCTATGCTGATGACTCGGCCGTGCCCCGCCGGCCGCCTTTCCCTCGCCATTCGACCCTTCACGGACCGCATGCCCGCTTCGATGCGCATCCGCCTGGCCGATCCGGACCGCGATGCGACACAGGTCTCAGGTATCTACGGCGCCGCCGTCGAGGGCTCGGTGGCCTCATTCGAGGAGATCGCGCCGGGCGCGGACGAGATGGCCGAGCGCATCCGCGGCACGCTTCTCCGCACGCCCTGGCTGGTGGCCGAGGATGACGGCGCGGCCGTCGTCGGTTATGCCTACGCCGCCGTGCACCGCGAGCGAGCCGGGTACCGCTGGTCGGTCGATGTCTCGGCCTATGTGCGCGTCGATCGGCGCGGTCGCGGCGTCGGGCGGACGCTGTACGACGCGCTGTTTCCCATGCTGAAGCGCCAGGGCTTCGTGAACGCGTATGCCGGCATCGCGCTCCCGAACCCGCCGAGCGTGGCGCTCCATGAGGCGCTAGGCATGAGCTGCATCGGCGTCTACGAGCGCGTCGGATTCAAGTTCGGTGC
>JALZLU010000147.1 GCA_030858685.1 Chloroflexota bacterium
GGTCAAGCGTCTGCGCCAAGCCCGACAACACCGAGCCGACCGCGAACACGGCGAGCGCCAGGATGAAGAGCCTTGGCAGCCCGTATCGGTCCGCGGCGCGTCCCGCCAAGGGCATCGTGGCGATGTACGTCAGGGCGTAGCCGTTGACGATCCACGACGCCCGACGCAGCTCTGTCCAACCAGCCAGGTCAGCCAGGATGGCGGGGAGCGCCACCGCCGTGATGAGCAGCTCCACGCCGACCAGCAGCGCTCCACCCGAAAGCGCGCCCAGCAGCAGGAGTCGATCGCGGCGGCTCATCTGCGCCTATCGTGCAGCAGCTGGCGATCGTGCGCCATGGTGCGTCACGCTGGCCGAGGGCGCCTTGCCGATCGAGACGGCCGGCGCTCGCAAGCCGAGACGAGACGTTGATCCTTCCGATGCAAGCCACATTAGCATCTGGCACCCAGGCGGGGCTCAAGGCGAGTGTCCAGCGCGTCCGACACCCCCGGTCGGGCCTTCGCCACGCTCGCCGAGCGCGACGGACCGGGCATCACTGATGGCTGGAGAGCTCGAAGCGGTCCCCTGAGCCTCCCTAGCCGTCGATATGCCAACCTGGCTTGCATCCCGACACGGTAAGACATGGGCAGCTGTACCTCGACAGGCGTCCGCATCGAGGGGTTGACGGCTGACCTTGGCGCCGGTAGTATCAACGCCGGTTTATATGAACGCTCGTTGATGCTTCGCGCGTCACGCCTTGCCCCAGCTATGCATCGCCAGGAGTCCGAACCACACGTGCCCACCCCCGCCCGCATCCGATCGACGCTGGCCTCCATCGCCGCGCCGCCCGACGACCTGCGTGACGTGGCGGTCTATCACAAGGCCCTGGCTGACCCGACGCGCCTGCGCATCCTGCGCCGCCTTGCCCATTCGTCGGGCACGGTCACGGAACTCACCGGCCACGTTGATCTGTCGCAGCCCTTGGTCTCCTGGCACCTGCGGCGGCTGAAGACGGCCGGTCTCATCGAGATGGAGCGCAATGGCCGCGAGGTGATCTGCTCGCTGCGCCGCGACGCCCTCGACCTCTACCGTGAACGCGAGCGCGCCCTGTTGGGACCCCTCGGCCCCTCCGATCCATCCACCAGCGCGGCGTGAATCAGACCGACGTGCCCGCCACCCCGCTTGTCCCCACCGGCCCGCGCGCCCGCATCCGCCAGGGTGTCGAGCCCATCGCGCGAGGCTTCGGGCGCCTCGGCCTGACGCCCAACGCGCTGACATTGATCGGCTTCGGGATCGCCGTCGTGGCGGCATGGACCGCGGCCGAGCAGGCATGGCTCGCGGCGGGGATCCTGGTCGCGTTCGGTGCCGTGTTCGACCTCTTCGACGGTGCCCTTGCGCGCGCGACCAACCAGACCAGCAAGTTCGGCGCCTTCCTCGACAGCACCATCGACCGCGCCGGCGAGGCAGTCGTCTATTTGGGCATCGCGTGGGGCTGCAACGTCGCCGGCTTCCCTGACTCCGGCCTCTTCGCAATGGCCGCGATGGCCTCGGCGTTCATGGTCAGCTATGTCCGCGCCAAGTCGGAAAGCCTGGGCTTCACCCCGGGCACGGGAATGGCCAGCGTCGGCCTCGCGCCGCGCGAGGTACGGACGGTATTCGTGGTGATCGGACTCGTCGCGGCCGGGCTGGCCGGCGGGTTGGGGCAACCGATGTGGGTCAACTCGACGGGGCTGCTGGCGATCGGCGGCTCGATGTCAGCTATCGCCATCCTTGCCACCATCACCACCATCCAACGCATCTTCCACGTGTATCGGGAAGCCAAGAAGCAGGAGCAGCAGTAGGCACATGAAGAAGAACGCCAGCAACAGCACCAACGGCAGCAACAGCAACGGCCGTAGCGCCAAGCGCAAGGACGGCAAGATCCGCGTGGCCATCGTGGGCGTGGGCAACTGCGCCTCGAGCCTGGTCCAGGGCCGTTACTACTACGAGGACGCCAAGAAGGACGACTTCGTGCCGGGCCTCATGCACGTCGAGCTGGGCGGCTACCACGTCCGCGACATCGAGTTCGTGGCCGCCTTCGATATCGACAAGAACAAGGTCG
>JALZLU010000190.1 GCA_030858685.1 Chloroflexota bacterium
ACTGGTCGGGCGGCTTCTGTTTCAGAAGCTCCACCGGGATGAGCTGCTGCTCGGCGCGCGTGTCAGGGAACTGCCCCTCTATGAGCCGCGGCACGATGACCACCTCGTACTCCAGCCCCTTGGCCTGATAGATGGTCATCAACTGCACGCCCTCGACCTGGACCGAGGCCGGCCCGTCGGCATCTAGGTCGCCACCTACCTCCTGATACAGATCCAGGTAGGCCACGAAGTCGGACAGCGACTCGCGCGGGTGGTCGCGCTGCCAGTCGGCCGCGTAGCGCATCAGCCGTGCCACGGCCAGCACCTGGCGCTGCGCGTCTGGTGTCTCCAAGGCGATGAGGTCGTGCAGCAGGTTCGTCCGCACGAGGTACTCCTCGATGAGCGTGTACGGACCCTCGCGCAGGGCGCGCGGCACGAGATCGTCCAGGCAGCCCAGCAGCCGCTCCAGCTTCAGCCGCAACGGCGTTTCCAGATCCTGGGCGCTGTCCCGGCGGATCTCCGAAGCGGCCTCGAACAGCGCCCGGCCGTCGAAGTCAGCAAGCTTGCGTAGCCGCAGGATCTCCGACGCATCGAAGCGCCACGGCCCGGCGGTCATGAGCCGCGTGAAGCTGACCGAATCGGCGGGATCGGCCATCACGCGAAGCGCGGCCTCGACGTCGCGGATCTCCGGCTGCAGGAAGAGCCCGGTCGCGCCTACCACCGCGTAGGGGATGCCCGCCCGCCGCAGTCGATCGACGATCTCCTTGCGGTGCGCGTGCCGCCGATAGAGCACCGCGATGTCACCCCAGCGCCGCGGCTCGGGCAAGGACTCGAACGCGGCACGGATCCGCTCCACGATCTGGTCAGCTTCGTCCGCCTCGTCGGCGGCGTAGACGACCTCGACCGGATCACCCGCCGCCTTCATGGGCCGCAGCGGCTGGCCTTCCTTCAGTCGACCGGTGTTGTGCTCGATGAGACGCCCCGCGGCGGCGAGGACATTCGCGGTGGAGCGCCGGTTCTGGAGCAGGGGCAGGCTCTCCACGGCCGGCGTCGCCCGATCGGTGGCCCACACGGGCGGTGTCCCGAAGCGCTCCCGGAAGCGCGCGAAAGCGGCGTAGCTGGCGCCACGGAAGCGGTAGATGGACTGGTCGTCATCGCCGACCACGACCACGTTGTCCGGCTTGTCCGGCCCACGCGCGACGAGTTCCAGCAGCATGATCTGGGCCATGTTGGCGTCCTGGAACTCGTCCACCAGCACGTGTCGGAACTGGCGCTGGTAGCGCAGCGCGATGTTGGGCCGGTCGAGCAGCAGCTGGATGGTGCGCGACATCTGCTCTCCGAAGTCGAGCTGACCGCGGCGTTGGAGCTCGGCCTGGTAAAGCTCGTAGACCTCGGCTTCCTCCTCGAGCTTGAGGACCTCAAAGGCCTCGGCGTCACGGAGATATGTGGGCTTGAGGCCGCTCGCGATGTCCTGCTGCGCAGGAGTCAACTGACTCCACCACGTAGCGCGGCCATCCCCGGATGCGTCGCGGCGCGCCTCGCGATCAGCCATCCTGGCCGCCGCGTCCGTGCCGTTGCGCAGCTCTCGACGCACGTACTGGACCTGCCACATCCGGTCCTCCGCCTGGCGGCGCCGAAGCGCCTCCACGGCCTCCTCGTACTGTCCCGCGCCATAGCGGAAGTCGAATGCCGTGCGCTTGCCCGCGGCGAAGGCGCGGTAGTCAGCAGGCGAGACGAGTTCATCCTTGGCGCGCGAGATGACTTCGGCGAAACGATCGACCGCGTTCGGCCAGCGGCCCACCTGGTGGTACACGAAGTCCTTCAGTCGCGGCCGAAGGCTCCGCAGGAGCAGCCGCTGGCCGACCTGGTCGAGCAGGTCCGATCCATGCGCCAAACCCAACTCGTCGCGATGGTTGCGCAGCAGTCGATACCCGAACGAGTGGAAGTTGTGTACCCAGATGCGGCCGGCGCGCTCGACGCCCAGCGCCGCCTCGAGCCGCTCCGCGAGTTCCCCCGCCGCGCGCACGTTGTAGGTGAGAACAAGGATGTTCTCCGGCGCGAGACTCGCGTCCGCGTCGAGCAGGTGCCGCACGCGCTCGACCACGACCGTCGTCTTGCCCGTGCCCGCACCGGCAAGCACCATCAGCGGTCCCTCGCCCCACTCGACGGCGCGCTGCTGCTCACCGGTGAGCACTACGCGCGGCCCGGCGGTGTCCTGGATCATCAGCTGCAATGGTCTCCTCTCACCAGTCTGGCGACGATACGCCTGCCTCGTGCCAGCTGTGTGGCACACGGTCCGACTCTTGCCCCTTGCTCGGTCTGCACCTTCGACGCCCGAGTTCGGCCGCCACGGCGTCCCGGTCGCACAGCCCTGACCGGGACTCGCCCGGATGCCTCCGTCACTCGTACGGTGTCATCAGCCCACTGAACATCGGGAAGTGCCGGACGTTGCTCGTGGCGAGCTGGGCGCCCAGCTCCTGCGTCGTGGCGGCGATGATCAAGTCCGCGAGTCCCAGGGCGCGATGGCTGCGCCGCCAACGCCGGCCAAGTGCTCCCGCCCGACGTGCGATCGACTCGTCGACTCCTACCCAACGCACCACGCGAAAGGCGTTTTCAGCGGCATCACGCTCGTTGGAGCGGAGCCCCTGGATGATCTCCGTCCGAGTCACCTCCGAACAGACGAGCCTGCGCTCGAGGCCAGCCAGGTAGTCACGGGCTGGCCCATGGCCGCGCAGGAGGTCGATCAGGACGGTCGTGTCCAGGACGGTCAACTGGAGCGCCACCGCGTCTCCAGTTCATCGGTGCGCTTCGCGTCCGAGCTGCGGACCTCCTCCACGAAGTCGGCGCCGGCCGGGAGCCGGGAGACGGCCCCGAACGCGTCGGCGATGGCCTGGCGCTGGCGCGCAAGCTCCATGTCGTCATCGACCGGTCCGGCAAGGTAAGCCTCGACCGCCTCCCGGATGACCTTCGAACCGGTAACGCCCGCCGCCTCCGCCCGGCGAGTGATGCGCTGCTGTTGCGACTCATCGAGGTATATCTGGGTGCGCCGCATGATGTACGAAGTGTACATCGCGATGACCGACTTAGCACTGACACACTTGCCTCTTGCACGGCGCCCGCGCAGGGCGCATCATGCCCGGGTCCAGTCGCCGCGCAACGAGAGGAGGGCCGAGTCATGGAGATGATCCTCACCGCCCACGCCCTCGTCCCGCGGTCGGACCACTCCCTGAGGTAGAGCCGCGACCCTGACCGGTCGCCTCGACTGCCAGCAGTCGCCCCTCAACGCACTCCGGCCCGGGACCTCGTCCCGACTCGCACCCGGAGTTTCTACGTGTTCGACGCACCTACGGCACCGCTCGCCGCGGCCGGCCTTGACCAAGGCACGCCCGGCCAGGGCGCGCGACCCGCACCCGACTGGCTGATCCAGACCGACTACACGGAGCACCGACTCGGCACCCTCAAGTCCGGCAAGGAGGCCGAGGTCTTCCTGGTCGAGCGCCGCTCGGCCGACGCAGCCTGTCTTCTCGCCCACAAGCGCTACCGCCCGCGCAACCCCGGCCAGGGTGAGCTGCGCGAGCTGGGCTTCAGCAAAGGCACCACCTACCACCACGATGCGGTCTATCGCAGCGGTTGGCATCTGAACAGCCGCGACTCGCGAGCCATGGAGACACACACCGCGTACAGCCGCCAACTGAAGGCCGCGATCTGGCCGGAGATGGAGCTGGCCGCGCTGCGCCGAGCCTGGGATGCCGGCGCCTCGGTGCCCTACCCCGTGCAGCACCTCGACGACGGCGTGCTCATGGAGTTCCTGGGGGATGAGG
>JALZLU010000207.1 GCA_030858685.1 Chloroflexota bacterium
ACCGACCACGGACTGCGCGCGGAATTGGGCTTTGCCCTGCTGCGCGCCGGCGAGCCGACCCGCGCCCGACAACATCTGCAAGCGGCGGCAAGCGGCGCATCGACGCCGCGCGATCGGGCCGATCGGCTCGTCGGCGCCGCCTCGGCGACGTCGCTGCTGGACGGGCCAACCGCCGCAGTCTGCGAACTGCGGGCAAACCTCGAAGCCTGGCCGGATCGTGGCGCGGAGTCGAGCCGTCGCGTACTCGAGGCCCGGCTGGCCTCGATCTGCTCACTGCTCCCAGGTGAGAGCCAGCGATCCGTCCAGCGCTTACGCCAATTCGCGGACCTGCCCGGACACACGGCGGATGAGCGGACGTTGCTCGCCCTGTTGGCCCAACGGGAGCGGTATTGCCAGCGTCCTGCCGACCAGGTCGCCGCCCTGGCCGCCCGTGCGCTCGGCGAGGGAGCGCTGCTCGAGGATGTGGCAGACGGCGCGGATGGCATGGTCGGCTGGGTCGTTGCCGTCATGGCGCTCATTGCCACCGACACAATCGGACTCGCCGAGGCCGAGATCGACCGAGCTCGAGTCAGGGTACGCGGACGCGGCTCGCCGCGAGAGTTCGGATTCGTGAGCATGCTCGCCGGTTGGCTGGCCTGGCGTACCGGCGATGTGACTGCCGCTGAAGCCGAAGCCGAATCGACTCTGGCGGCGGTAGCCGACGAGGAACGTGGAGCCCAGGTGATGGCTATCCGGGCGACGGCTCTGCATTTCGGGATCCTGGCGACGCTCGAGCGCGGCGACCCGTCGGCTGCGGTCAAAGCCCTGGCAGCCTTCGACGCGCTCCAAGGCGAAGCCCCTCAGCTGATCCCCGCGACCCGACTGAGCGATTCTCGGGCGCTGGTGGCCCTGGCTCGCGATGAGCCGGCCCGCGCGTACGACGAGGCGATGTCGCTCGGGAACGCAGTGCTTGCCGCGGATCTTGACATGCCGGCGGTGCCTTGGCGCACCACCGCCGCCCGGGCTGCTCTGCGGTTAGGTGAGGATGATCGGGCCCGCGCGCTGACCACAGAACATCTGGAACTGTCGCGCCTTTGGGGCACCTCCAGCGACATCGGCGCGGCCCTGCGCGTACTCGCGCGCATCGAGGCCGAAAAACGAGTGGACCTGCTGGCCGAGGCGATCGCCGAATTGGAGGAATCGCCTTCGCGGTTGGAGCTTGCCGGGGCACTCGTCGACTTGGGTGAGGCGCTGCGTGTGGCTCGTCGGCGTAAGGACGCCCATGATCCCCTGCGCCGCGGCGCAGATCTGGCGGTTGCGTGCGGCTCACGGGTGCTTCGGCAGCGCGCCCTGGATGGGCTGGCCGCACTCGGTGACCGGCCGCGCAAGCTGATGTTCTCCGGGCACGAGTCGTTGACAGCCAGCGAGCGGCGGGTAGCCCAACTCGCTCTCGACGGGCGGACCAACCGAGACATCGCCCAGGAGCTGTTCGTCACGCCGAAGACGGTCGAGAACCAGCTCGGCCGGGCCTACATCAAGCTCGGGATCACCGGTCGACGACAGCTGGCAGAGGCTCTGGGCTGAGGGATTTTTCGCGGTGAGGGTTTCCCCCAAAAAGATGAGGGATCGACCCCTCATGCGGTGGGTGGCGCGCGGCTTGATCATTGCCTCACACGCAAAACCACCTACGAAGGAGCACACCATGAGCAGCACGAAGAGGAACGACACCGGCATTCTCGTCAGCACCCCGATCAAGGCCGGCGGTTGGAGCCTCAACCACGCCGAGGGCATCGTCGTCTCCACCGCGATCAAAGCCGGCCCCGGCACCGGTGGCGGCACCTGGCTCAACCACGCCGAGGGCATCGTCGTCAGCACCCCGATCAAAGCCGGCCCCGGCACCGGTGGCGGCACCTGGCTCAACCACGCCGAGGGCATCGTCGTCAGCACCCCGATCAAGGCCGGCCCCGGCGGTGGTGGCGGCATCTGGCTCAACCACGCCGAAGGCGTCGTCAGGTCTTCCTCCATCTCCAGCGGATGCTTCGGAGTTACCGACGCCCAGCCGCGTTGATCCGGTCGTCCACGACAGCGACGCGATACCTTCCCGCCGTGACCAACGTCCACCCGGGGCGCAGCGGCCTGCTGCTTTCCGCGCAGGCCACTGCAGCGTTGGACATTGGAGAGGCCGCCCAGGCCGCCGCACTTGCCGGCGAGGCTGCGGCGGCTTTTCTCCGTGAGCAGGGTGAGCCGAGTTTCGATGCTCCGAACATGCTGCGGACCAAAGCGCAGGCCCACCTGGACCTGGGCGACCACGGCGCCGCGACCGTGACCCTCGATCGGGCGCAGGCGCTGGCCGAACCACTTCCTCCGGGAGAACCATTCGACCGCTTGCGGGTCCACCTGGGCCGGATGCGAGGGGAGGCCCTGCTGGCATCCGGCGACCGGCCCGGCGCCCGCAAGGCTCTGACGGCAGCCCTCGCGTTATGCGAGGCGAGCATCGGCAGCCAGGACGGGGACGCCGCGGTACTGCACAACGGGCTCGGGATCGTCGGGAAGTTCTCCGGCGACTTCGAGGCGGCCGCTGATCACTACGCGCGAGCCGGAGCGATCTTCGCCCAGATCGGGACGTCCGATCGCGTGCTCGGCGCGCTGCACCACAACCTCGGCGGCCTCGCGCACAGCAGAGGCGATGTCGTCACCGCGGAGCGCGAGACCCGCCGTGCTCTTGACCTGCACACCGCCGCGCTCGGTCCGGCGCACCCGGACACCACTGCCGACCGTGGGCAGCTCGGCGGCATCCTGTCCGAGCTAGGGCGCCACGACGAGGCCGAGCGCGAGCTACGCCGTACTGCCAATGACTGGACCGCGGCCTACGGCGCCGATCATCTGGAGGTAGCGATCGCGCAGACATCCCTCGGCGCGGCACTGCATCGGGCAGGTCGCCTCAAGGAAGCCGACGCTGCCTACCGCGACGGCCTCGCCGCGCGTGAGCGAAGGCAGGGCACCGGGCATCCCGAGTTGGCGCCCACGCTGCTGAACCTGTCCCGACTGTGCGAGCAGCGCGGTGATCGCGACGAGGCAGTCTCGCTCGCGCGCCGCGCGGCGAGCAATCTTGAGGGTGCCGTGACCGACGACCACCCGGTTCTGATCGCGACCCGACAGCGGCTCGCCGAGCTGGACAGCCCGGCCCGGTGAGCACCCGGACCGGGCGCCTGCGGGTACTGGTCCCCGAGACGATCCAGACGTCCGGGATGGACTGCGGTCCGGCGGCGCTGCATTCGCTGCTGGCCGGCTTCGGCGTCGAGGTCAGTTACGGCCGGTTACGCGAGGCCTGTCAGACCGACATCGACGGAACGTCGATCAACGCTCTGGAGGGCTCCGCACGCGCCCTCGGACTCGACGTCGCCCAGCTCATGCTGCCGGCAGATCACGTGGCACTGGCCGGCGCAACTGCCCTGCCGTCGATCGCCGTTGCCGTGTTGCCCGGCGGGATGCCGCACTTCGTCGTCGCCTGGCGACGGCACCGACGCTGGTTGCAGCTCATGGATCCGGCAACCGGTCGCCGGGTCATGGGTGCACGCGGGCTGGTGAACCTGCTCTACATCCACGAGCAAGCCGTCCCGATCGAGGCTTGGACGGCATTCTCGGCGGCACCATCGTTCCAGGACGCGTTACGCGAGCGCCTATGTGCACTTGGTTTGCGCGAAGGGAACGCAGCCGAACTCATCACTCGGGCCGAGGCTGCTGGACCGCGCTCGATGGCTGCCCTTGACGCGCAGGCCCGCGACTTGGCCGGGTGCGACAGGGCCCCGGCCCGGAAGGCGGTCAGGTCGAGGCTGGATCGCGCCGTCGAGGACCCCGAGAGCGCGATCCAGACCCTGCCGAAGGAGGCTTGGTTCGCCCGACCGATGGACGGCGGGACGGAGGTGCTGTTGCGGGGTGCTGTCCTCGTACGGGCGCGCGGCCTAGCTTCGGAGCCGCCCGATCCGTCAAATCTGCCACCGGATCTTGCCGCCGCACTGACCGAACCGGCGCCCAGGCCTGCGCGCAGTCTGCTGGCCACGGCTCGAGCTGCCGGCCGGGTTGCCATCGCCCCCCTGATCCTGGCAACGGTGTTACTGGCCGCCGGCACGATCGCCGAGGCTGCGTTCCTGCAGAACTCGCTGGATGACAACGACGTTCGCTTCGCACTTCT
>JALZLU010000212.1 GCA_030858685.1 Chloroflexota bacterium
ATCGAGCAACGCCGACGCCCCCAGGCGGGCGATGAAACGGCGAAGTTCGGCCGGTGCCGGGGGACGGAGCGACACATCGACCAGACTCACTTCCACGCGACGCTCCTTGAAGAAGCGCAACGCGCGCTGGGTGTCCCTCGAGTCGCGGCGACCGAAGATCTGGACGCGAGGCCCGAGCGGACTAGGCGTTCGCGCTGGCCTTCTTGCGCCCGCGGTTGGAGCGCCGCTCCGCGGTCATCAGGCCGACCACGAAACCATTGCTCGACTTGCGCACGGCCACTTCCTTGCCCGCCTCCTGCGCGGCACGCAGCAAACGCTGGCGGACGGTGATGGGCTTCTCTTCGCGGCCCAGACGGACCTCGAAGACCGTGTCAGCATCGTTCAACTGACCCATCAGCTTGGTGAACTGTCGCTGCTGCTGCTGGCGCTCGCGCTGAGCGGGAGTCAACTCCTTGGCAGCGGCGCGCGTGGGGGCCGGGCGGTCCATGACCGACACATCGACCTTCCTGATCTTGACCATGGGAGCCCTCGCTTCGTTTCGGACGGGAGCCGGCCCGACGCTCAGGTTTTCGCCGGCGGATACCCCTCAGAGGATACGATACAGCGCAAATGGCGACGGTCGGGCCAAAAAATCAGGCCCTTCGGCGAGGCATCCCCGATGACATCGTTCTGGGAATCGCTTTCGGATAGGAGTTGACGTTGAGGATCGGCATCATCACCCCCCAGGGTTGGACCGGCGAATTCGACGGATGGGATCCGGCAAGAGCCTGGATGCGCACCTTGGATGTGGCCCGACTCGCTGAAGCACTCGGCTTCGAGTCGGTCTGGTTGTATGACCACCTGCACACCGTTCCGCGACCCACCGAAGAGATCACCTTCGAGTCGTTCACCTCCTTGACGGCACTGTCCATGGCCACCGATCGCGTCCGTCTCGGCCACGTCGTGGTCTGTACGGCGTTCCGCAATCCGGCCCTTCTGGCGAAGATGATGAGCACCATGGACGTGATCTCCGGGGGTCGCATGGAGCTCGGCATCGGCGCGGGCTGGAAGCGCGACGAATGGCTGGCCTACGGTTACGGCTTTCCCGAGACCAAGCAGCGACTGGCCATGCTGGCGGATCACCTGGAGATCATCAAGCGGGTGCTCGGCCCTGGACGGGCGACCTACAAGGGCGAGCATGCCAGCGTCGATGGCGCCATCAACGTGCCCAAGCCGTTGCAGGAGCGCCTGCCCATCATGGTCGGTGGCAACGGGCCCAACGTGACCTGGCGTCTGGCCGCACGTCACGCTGACGAGCTGAACGTGGATGGCATGAAGCCCGATGCGCTGCGCGACGCGCTGCCCATCATCCGCTCGCGTTGTGAGGAGATCGGCCGTGACCCGGCATCCCTGGCGGTGTCCGCTCACGTCTGGTGGGAGGACTGGGCGATGAGCAGTCAGGAGCGCGTGGACCGGCTGGCCGCCTATCGCGACCTGGGCGTGTCTCGTGTCATCACCATGATCCGCGAGACGACCGAGAGCGACGAAGCGCTGGCCACGTTCGCCGATGAGTGCCGGAGTGCAGGCGCCACGCTGGAGGCAAGCACGGCGCTGGGCGCCTGACGACGGCCCATGCGCATCGCGACCTGGAACGTCAATTCGCTGAAGGTCCGTCTGCAACGGGTCGAGGAGTGGCTGGCACTGCGCGAGCCCGACATCCTGCTGATGCAGGAGACCAAGCTCACGGATGAGGCCGCACCACTGCTTCCTCTGCGCATGGCCGGTTATGAATTGGCGCACCACGGCGAGGGCCGCTGGAACGGCGTGGCGATCGCCAGCCGCGTGGGCATCGAGGGCGTCAGCCTGGGTTTCGACGGGGCTGGTCCGGACGCGGACGGTGCCCGTTTCATCGCCGCGACCTGCGGGGGCGTACGGGTCATCAGCGTCTATGCGCCCAACGGCCGTGCCTTGGGAACGCCCTTCTACGCCGCCAAGCTGGAGTGGTACGAGCGGCTCTCGGCATGGCTCTCGCAGAACGCAAAGCCCGCCGACGACCTGCTCCTGGGCGGCGACCTGAACGTCGCGCCGGAGGATGCGGACGTCTACGACCCGCAGGTCTACATCGACTCCACGCACACATCCGGACCCGAGCGCGCCGCCTTCCGGGAGCTCCTCGACTGGGGCCTGGTGGACGGCTACCGCCGCCATCATCCAGAGCCCGGCCGGTTCACCTGGTGGGATTACCGCGCCGGTAACTTCCACAAGGGCCTGGGCATGCGCATCGATCACTTATTGGTGACGCGCTCCCTCGCCGAACGCAGCACTGCCGCAGAGATCGACCGGGATGCGCGCAAGGGCAAGCTGCCCTCCGATCACGCCCCCCTGTGGCTCGATCTGCGCTGAGGGTCCCGTCCCTGCAGCCGCTCGATAGAATCGCCTCCAGAGGGTCCTGGATGGAGTGGCCCGGTTCCGTGGCCCGCCGTTCGCGGCCTGGAGGCTCCTCATGACCCCGTGCCGCGTCATTCGTCTTCGCGCCGGCCTGCTGGCAGCAGCGGCACTTCTTCTCATCGGCGCCCCGGTCGCGGCCCATGCCGACCTGGAGCGTTCTGAATCCGAGCCACAGGATGCCTGGCTCTCGACGACAACGGCTTGGAGCATCCAGCTTGCTGCGGTGGTCGGGGGGCATGTCGTGGGGGCCTGGGCGGGGCACAGCGTGGCGCAGGGCATGAGCAGGGTCCATGGTCGCCTGGGACAGCTGCCGCTGGCCCTCGTGATGGTCGCGCTGACCGCCGCTACGCTCTGGTCGCTGGGCCAGGATCTGGTCTTCGTAGAGGACAGGGAGGTGGTGGAAGGC
>JALZLU010000255.1 GCA_030858685.1 Chloroflexota bacterium
CCCGAACCATGACCCGCGCCGGGCGGCGACTGGCTCTAGCATGGCCATCGTGTCCGCTATCACCGACCGTTATGACCGGAACGCGCGCCTCTACGAGGAGTGGTGGGCGCCGGTCCTGGCACCGGCCGCGGCCAAGTTGCTGGATCGCTGCGAGGGCACGGTCGGCGAGCTCATCGACCGGCAGGGCACGGTCCGGATCCTGGACATCGGCACGGGCACGGGCGCGATGGCCATCGACGCCGCAGAGCGCTGGACAGCCGCCGAGATCGTCGCCACGGACGCCTCGGAGGGCATGCTCGACGTCGCTCGCGGACGGGCGGAAGCACGGACGCGCACGGTCCCGCGACCGAGCGAAGGACCGGCCGACGGCGCCACTACCCGCGCACCCATCCGATGGCTGCCCGCGGCGCCCGCCGACGCACTCGGCCTGCCCGACGCGTCGATCGACCTGGCGGTCTCCTCCTTCGTCTTCCAGCTGGTGCCCGACCGAGCGGCCGCCTATCGGGAGGTGCTGCGCGTGCTGCGTCCTGGCGGCCGCCTCCACCTCGTCACCTGGCTGGCCGGTCGCGATGGGTTTCGGCCCGCTGATGAGTTCGACGAGGCGGTCTACGACCTGGAGATCGAAGAGGAGGAGGAAGGTGACGATCCCCGCTGCGGTGACTTCCGCTCGCCAACCGCCGCGATCCGCGAGCTCCGGCGCGCCGGGTTCCGCAGCGTGTCCGCGCAGATCGACCGGCTTGATCAGCACTGGAGTGCCGCTTCCTACCTGGACTACAAGCTGCGCTACGACGAGCTGGGGCTCATGAGCGACATCGACGCGGCCACCGCCGACCGACTGCGACGACGCGCCGCCGAGCGCTTGGCCAAATTGGACCTGGAAGCCTTCCGCTGGCGGCCGCCCATCGTCTACCTCCAGGGCAAACGACCCGGCGGCTGAGCGCGCGGTCGCCCCGGTGACCTTAGGCCGCGGCGGACATGCCGATGCTGGGGCGACACACCCGGCAAGGCCTATATCCGTCCTGGAGAGCATCCTGCCAGGTGCGGAACGACGTCCGGTGCTCGGCCTTGATGCGCCGCGCATTGCGGCAGGTGGGGAAGCAGAAGATGTGGGTCGTGTCGCTGCCCATGAAGCGCACGCCGCGTGATGCCAGTCGCTCCAGCTCGTCCGGGTCGACGCCTTCCGACGCCAGCACCGCCCGCTTCGCGGACGGTCCACCCGCCCCGTACTGCCCGATGTGTCCGTCGCTGCGTACCACGCGATGACAGGGGATGACGAATGGGATGGGATTGTGGGCGAGTGCCGTGCCTACGGCGCGCTGGGCACGCGGATGACCGATCTGCTCGGCGACCCACGCGTAGGGCCGCACCTCGCCGTAGGGGATCTCCATGGTCTTGGCCAGGACGCGTCGCTGGAAGTCGTTGAGACCGGACAGGTCGACGGCCAGGTCGCGCACCGGCTCGCCGCTGATGCGCTTGAGGATGGCGCGCGCCAGCCGTGCCGGGACAGCCTCCACCCGCTGCAACGACCGTCCGGTCCGAGCGTGGTACTCCGCCTCGAGGGAGCCCGGATCGGTGGTGCGCTCGATGGAGCTGATGCCCTCTCGACCCCAGACCACGATGAGCGGCCAGATCGGTCCCGCCAGCTCCGCATAGGAGTCGGTGTGACCGGTCTCGGCGAGTATGCGGTCGCTCACCGACGGAGGGCAGGTGTCGCGAAGGCTCCGCAGCCCCGCGACCATGGAGCGCGATGCGGCGAGGCCGGCCCAGGCGGAGCCCGCCGCGCGAGACGTGCCCGTCTGCGTCGTCCGCGTGCTCATCGTGCCATCACCTTCCGTTCGATCATGCTGGTGTTCGGTCGCTGCATCGGCCTGCCGGCCGGCGAGGCTTTCGCGAAGCGTCGTGGGCGGGGGTCGACTGCTCGGACCTCATCGGCTTCTCGTGCCTCATCGATCTCATATGCGCGACTCAGGCGCTCGACGCCTCGGTGTACGTCCGACTTGACCGTTCCGATGGGCTTGGTCAGGGCCTCGGCGATCTCAGGGTAGGACAGGCCCTCGACGTGACGCAGCTCGACCGCCAGGCGCTGGCTCCGGGGAAGCGTCGCCAAGAGGCGCCGCCAACGCAGACTGGACTCACGCCGCTCGGCCAGACGCTCCGGGCCAGGATCCCGATCATCGAGCGGTTCGGCGATGGAGGCCAGGTCGGCAGTCTCCGGGCGGCGGCCCCGCGCCCGGTTGCGCGCCAGGTTCAGCGTGATGCGCGCGAGCCAGCCGCGGATGCGCAGATCCGCTCTGCGCTCTGGGGGATAGCCCATGAGTGCGCGGTAGGCGCGCATGAAGGTCTCCTGCGTGAGGTCTTCCGCGTCCTCCCGCGCCGGGGTGCAGCGTCGGGCCACGCCGTAGACCAGGTCTCGATGGTGAGCCACCAGGGTGGGGAAGGCGGTCATCACATCAGCGGCCAGCGCCGTCGGGCATTCGGTGCACACAGACCCTACAACCCCTCCACGCATCGGATGGTTGCACACCGGGTCGGCATGGAGATGCTCGCCGCGCCGAGCGCGGATCAGCCCAGCAGGAATCCCTTGCCGAGTGGATCGCGATCGTCCACCAGCAAGGATGAGTAGCCGGGCACGAAGGCGCGTCCCTCGATGCTCGTCTCGACGGCTTCCTGCTGCCCGATCCACGTGTGACCGCCAATGCGACCCGTGAAGGCCTGGCCGGTGATGCCCTCGTTGATCAACATGTCACCCTCAGCCATGCGGCCGCGTGCCCATGCCTGCGCGAGCACTGCGCTGGTCCCCGATCCGCATGGAGAGCGGTCCACCTCCGCGTCGGCGAAGACGGTGACATTGCGGATCCGCCGGTCGTCAGACGTCGGATCCGTGTCCGCCTGCCTGTCCACGATGACCGTGCCGTATACGAAACCCAGGCCTGCGTCGGTCGGGTGATCCGGCCG
>JALZLU010000175.1 GCA_030858685.1 Chloroflexota bacterium
AAGACGAAGCTCCGAAAGTTCCCCACATGGGCGGGCGAATAGACGGTGGGACCGCACGTGTAGAGACCGACCTTGCCGGCTTCCAGCGGCTGGAACGGCTCCAGCTCGCCGCCAAGGGTGTTTCGAAGGCGGAGACTCATGGCTCAATGATGACGGGTCGCGCGGCGACCGCTCAGCGACGCCTCAGAGACGGTTCAGAGACGCACCAGACCAACCAGGGCAGAGGCCGAGATGGCCAGCCCGTAGCCGTCATCCCCGGACAGGTTTCCCGTGGAAGCACGTACGCCGATCCGCTCGAGCGGCACGCCCAGGAGTACCGACAGGCTCGCGCGGATGGCGTCGAGGCGCGCGCCGCCGAGCCGCGGTCGAGCCCCCACGATGCTCACGTCGGCCGAGGCGGGGCGCCATCCCTCGGCAGCGACGTGCTCCAGCACGATGCGCAACAGACGAGCAGAGTCGGCGCCGCCCGTAGCCGGATCGGCGGCTGGGAACTGGCGGCCCAGATCGCCCAACCCAGCGGCGCCGAGGCAGGCATCGGCGATGGCGTGAAGCACGACGTCCCCGTCGGAGTGCCCGAAGAGCCGCGGCGAACCGGCCACCTCGATGCCACCCAGCAGCAGTCCGTCTGCCGGTCCGAAGGGGTGCCGATCGGTGGCGTTGCCATATCGGAGAGAGCGCGCGTCACGGTCGCCATCGACGTCGAGGGTGCCCCCTTCGCGGTCGGCCACCGCACGGGCCGCCATCGCGCGCGCCGCCTCCAGGTCTGCGGGTTCGGTCAGCTTCACGTTGCGGGCATCACCGGGCACCGTCGCCACCGCGACACCGAACGCCTCGAGGAGAGCCGCCTCGTCGGTCCACTCGCGACCGTCACCAGTCAGCGCTGCGAAGGCCTGCTCTAGCAGCTCGCGGCGTGCTCCCTGCGGCGTTTGGGCTCGGAACAGTCCCGCGCGATCGACGGCCAGCGCGCAGCCATCCACGCCGACCCGCTTGACGGAGTCGACCAGCGGCAGGACCGGAAGCGCGGCGCCATGCTGCCGCGCGGCAGCGGCCACGGCCTCCACCGTCTCGACCTTTACGAATGGCCGTGCCCCGTCGTGGACCAGCACCACCTCGGAGTCGCATGCGGCGAGGCCCGCCGCCACCGAATCCTGGCGTCGCTCACCGCCTGCCACGACGGTTACCTGACGCTCGTGCAGCCAGGGCAGCGCCATCATCTCGGAAACGCGCTCGGGGGCGGCGACCAGGACCAGTCGGGTCACGCTCGGGGCGCGGACCATGGCAGCCACGGACCAGGCCAGCGCGGGGCGTCCGTCGATCGCCTCGAGCAGCTTGTCCCGGCCACCCATGCGCCGGCTCATCCCGGCGGCCACGATGATGGCGTCGGCGAACGCCTCGGGCACGCTCAGGGTCGCGGGTGCGCGAAGACCATGCGGCCAGCCACGGTCTGCAGGACGCGAGTGACCGTCACGTCCAGCTCGCTCTGGAGGTGAGATCCACCGCCCTCCACTACGATCATCGTGCCGTCATCGAGGAAGGCCACGCCCTGTCCCACCTCCTTGCCCTGCTGGATGACCTTGACGCGCATCTCCTCACCGGGCAGGAAAGCTGGCTTCAGGGCGTTGGACAGGTGATTGAGGTTAAGGACGCGAACACCCTGCAGCTGGGCCACGCGGTTGAGGTTGTAGTCCGTGGTCAGGACCGCGCCGTTGCGTGCCCGGGCGAGGGCAACGAGCTTGCCATCGACCTCAGCGATGGCCGGCGCATCCTCGTCGCTCAGCTCGAAGTCGACGCGCGGGTCCTTCTGCAGCTGCGAGAGGATGTCGAGGCCCCGGCGCCCCCGCGTGCGGCGAGCCGCGTCACCGTGATCGGCGATGCGCTGGAGCTCGTCCAGCACGAAGCGGGGCACCACCAGGGTGCCGATGAGGAAGCCGGCCGCGGCCACGTCCGTGATCCGTCCGTCGATGATGGCGCTGGTGTCCACGTAGACGAGCGGGCCGTCGGAGCGTTCGACGGCCGCCACCGGGACCTCACGGCGGTCGAGCAGGCCCAGGCCGCGCAGACCCTCGAAGAGATCCCCTCGCTTGGCCACGGTCAGTCCCATCATGCCCAGGCCCAGCACGACCGACACCCCGATGGGTAGCATCAAGCCGAAGGGGTCGGGCAGATGGGCCAGTGGCCCCCCCAGCAGCACGCCCATCAGGAGGCCCAGCAGGAGGCCCCCCACGGCGGCCACGAACTCGCTGGTCGAGAGGTCCATGACGCCGCGCACGAGGCGGGTCGCCGGCTGCACCGTGATGTAGGGCATGATCGAGTAGCCGACCACGGTCCAGGCCGCGATCCAGGCGACAAGGAGCAACCGGCCGGCCAACGACGGGTCGAAGAAGCCGGGCGCCCCGCTGGCCACCGAGATGGCCACGATCGCACCCAATGCACCACCCGTGAGACGGACGAAACGCATCATCAGCCGGGCGAGCCTAGCACAGCCCCCGGGGCCTCCGAACCCTCCCCAAGGGTACCGGTACGCGGCAGGAGTACCAGCTCCATCGCCTCCCGCAGGGTGTGCGCGGGGATCACTTCCAGACCCTTGATCGGCTCCGTCGGCCCGCTGCGCGACCAGGGCACCAGAGCGTGGCGGAAACCCAGGCGGGCCGCTTCCTGGAGCCGCCGCTCAAGGCCTCGCGCGGGCCGCAGATCGCCCAGCAGGGACACTTCGCCGCAGACCATCGTGGCCCGCTTCAGGGGCCGGTCACGCAGGGAGGAGACGAGTGACAGGGCGATGGCCAGATCGAGCGCCGGCTCTGTCACGGCGGCACCGCCCGCCAGGCTGACGTACAGGTCGTGCCCGGAGACGTCGGCAGCGCAGCGCCGGCCCAGCACAGCCACCAGGAGCGCCACGCGGCTGGCATCGGCCCCGGCCACCGTACGACGGGGCGTGCCGTAGCCCGACGGCGCGACGAGCGCCTGCACCTCCACCAGCAGCGGGCGACTGCCCTCCAGGGTCGCGGCCACGGCAACACCGGCCGAGTCGCCTGCGCCATCGCCCAAAAAAGCCCGCGCGGGATCGGCCACCGGCCGCAGGCCGTCGGCGGTCATCTCCAGGACGCCCACCTCCTCGGTGGAACCGAAGCGATTCTTCGTAGCGCGCAGCAGGCGCAGGGGTCCGAACCGCTCGCCCTCCAGGGTCAGGACCGCATCGACCAGATGCTCCAGCGCGCGTGGCCCAGCCAGGCTGCCATCCTTGGTCACGTGTCCCACCAGGATGACCGGGACGCCGGCCGATCGCGCGTAGGCTCCCAGACGTGCGGCGGCTTCACGAACCTGGCCCACTGAGCCTGCCGGACCCTCGAGCCCGTCGGCGGTCATGGTCTGGATGGAGTCGATGACCAACAGGCTGGGGCGCTCTGCCTCGGCGGCGGCCACGATGCGATCGACCTCGGTCTCGGCCAGCAGCCCGATGCGCTCACCGGGCGCGCCCGCGCTCAGACCCAGCCGCTCGGCGCGCAGTCGTAGCTGGGCGGCAGATTCCTCGCCCGACGCGTAGAGCACGCCGCCACTCGCCTTGTCCCGGGCGATGCCGGCGGCCATCTCCAGCACCAGGGTGGACTTGCCGATGCCCGGTTCGCCGCCGAGCAGCACGAGCGAGCCGGGCACCAGACCACCGCCCAGGACACGGTCCACCTCGGCAGTACCGATGGCACGGCGCGGCTCGGGAGTCGCGCCGGAACCGGCCAACGGCTCTGAACGAGGCACATTCATGGCTCGCGTGGAGCGTCCCGCGGACTTGCCGCCGGACGGCTCACGGCTGAGGGACTCGACGAGGGTGTTCCAGGCGGAGCAGGCCCGACACTGGCCCTCCCAGCGGGGAAAGACGGCGCCGCACGCCTGGCAGACGTAACGGCTCTCTGGCCGCGCCAACCGGGTTACGCCTCGACCGGCGTCTTCTCGGCGAGCGGTTCGATGGAGAGTCCGGCGTCGCCAGACGTGTCGACCACGACGGTCTGTCCTGCCGTGAAGCGCCCCAGCAGAAGCGCCTCGGCGAGAGGATCCTCCACCAGGTTCTGGATCACCCGGCGCAGCGGCCGAGCGCCATAGTCGACGTCGTAGCCCAGCTTGATGAGGTGGTCCTTGGCCTCGGCCGTGACCTCCATGTCGATCTCCTGGGTCTTGAGCTGGTTGCGCACGCGCTGCAGCAGCAGCTCCACGATCTCGCGGATCTCCGCCACCGACAACGACCGGAAGACCACGAACGAGTCGACGCGATTCAGGAACTCGGGCCGGAACTGCGTCTTGAGCTGCTCCAGCACCTTGTCCTTCATGCGCTCGTACTGTGCCTGGGTCTCCTGCGAGACGTCCGTGTTGACCGGCTTGAAGCCGAGGCTGGTGTCCTTCAGCAGGGACTTGGCGCCCACGTTGCTGGTCATGATGATGACCGTGTTGCGGAAGTCCACCCGACGCCCCTTGGCGTCCGTGAGATGGCCGTCCTCCAGGATCTGCAACAGGATGTTGAAGACCTCTGGATGCGCTTTCTCGATCTCGTCAAGCAGGACGACGGAGTAGCTCTTGCGCCGCACGGCTTCGGTCAGCTGCCCGCCTTCCTCGAAGCCCACGTAGCCCGGCGGTGCCCCCACCAGGCGGCTCACGTTGTGTCGCTCCATGAACTCGCTCATGTCGATCTTGATGAGCGAGTCCTCAGAGCCGAACATGAACTCAGCGACGGCCTTGGCCAGCTCCGTCTTGCCCACGCCGGTAGGACCCAGGAAGATGAATGACCCGATGGGGCGCTTGGGGTCCTTGAGCCCGGCTCGGGCGCGACGGACCGCCTTGGAGATGGTATCAATGGCCTCCTGCTGGCCGATGACCCGCTTGTGCAGCGCGTCCTCCATGTGCAGCAGCCGCTCCGACTCCTCCTGCGCGATGCGTGTCACGGGGATGCCCGTCCACATGGCCACGACCTGCGCGATGTCCTCTTCGGTCACGGTGGGCTTCTCAGCGGCCTGAGCCGCCTGCCAATCGGAGCGCAGCTGATCGATGCTCGACTTGGCCGCTGCTTCGGCGTCACGAAGTCCTGCCGCCACTTCGTAGTCCTGGTCGTTGATGGCCGCTTCCTTTTCCTTCAGGACCCGGTCGAGTTCCTTCTGGGCCGCCTTCAGTTCCGGCGGCGCAGAGCTGTGGCGGAGGCGCACCCGGCTGGCCGCCTCGTCGATGAGGTCGATCGCCTTGTCCGGCAGGTGGCGGTCCGTGATGTAGCGAATGGAAAGGTTCGCGGCAGCGCGAGCAGCGTCGTCGGTGATGGTGACCTTGTGATGCTCTTCGTACTTCTCACGGATGCCAAAGAGGATGTCGATGGTCTGCTCCAGCGTGGGCTCTTCCACCATCACCGGCTGGAAACGTCGCTCCAGGGCTGCATCCCGCTCGATGTACTTGCGGTACTCGTCGAGCGTGGTGGCGCCGATGCACTGAAGCTCGCCGCGCGCCAGGGGCGGCTTCAGGATGTTGGCCGCGTCGATGGCGCCCTCAGCCGCGCCGGCGCCCACCAGCGTATGCAGCTCGTCGATGAAGAGGACCGCGTCATTCGTGTTGCGGAGCTCTTCGATGATCTTCTTAAGGCGCTCCTCGAACTCTCCGCGGTACTTGGTGCCGGCCACCAGCGAACCGATATCCAGCGTCAGGACGCGCTTGTTGGCCAGCGTCTCAGGCACGTCCCCAGCCACGATGCGCTGTGCCAGGCCCTCGGCGATGGCGGTCTTGCCGACACCAGGCTCACCGATCAGCGCCGGGTTGTTCTTGGTCCGGCGGGAAAGGATCTGGATGACCCGTTCGATCTCCTTCTCGCGCCCTATGACCGGATCGCTGCGACCGGCCCGCACGGCGTCATTGAGGTTGATGCCCAACTGATCGACGGTGGGCGTCTTGGAGGCACGCTTGGTCTCTGCGGCCGGACCGGCCGAACTGGACTGGGAGAGGACGCGGATGACCTCGTGGCGGACCTTGTCCAGGTTCACACCGAGCGACTCGAGCACGCCCGCCGCGATACCCTCGCCCTCGCGCACCAGCCCGAGCAGCAGGTGCTCCGTGCCGATGTAGTTGTGCCCCAGCCGGCGAGCCTCGTCGATGGCCAGCTCGATTACGCGCTTGGCACGGGGGGTCAAGCCGACCTCACCCACCACCGGGCGATCGCCGCGGCCGATGATGAACTCCACGGCGGTGCGCACCTTGGCCAGCTCGACGTTCATGTTCTCGAGCACGCGCGCGGCGACACCCTCACCCTCACGCACCAGGCCGAGCAGCAAGTGCTCTGTACCGATGTAGTTGTGGTTGAAGCGCTGCGCCTCGTCCTGAGCCAGCGTCAGGACCTTGCGTGCGCGATCAGTGAACTTGTCGAAGCGGTCTGTCATGGGTCGGAACGCCTGTTCTCTAGCGGAGGACGCTCTCGCGCCCTGACCTCAATCCTAACATCGGGCTCGCCCCACCCGACCGTCCGACGGTCCGGACGAGGGTGGGACCGGACGACCCGGAACCTGCGCCGAGGGCTTGCTGCGCCCCCGGTACCTCATGATTCGTCATGATCGGCTCCAGCGGATGGAAGGTAAAGGAATCCGAACGACCCGCCCTCGCGGGCGGGTCGTCATAAGTCGGCCCGTTGAGGTCAGGTCCGAGGACCCTCCGCCGGCTCATCGGTGGAGATCTTCGAAGTCTCCAGCGTCTCGGAACTGTCGCTGTCCGCCGCGGGCTCTGGATCGACCTGCGCGGGCGCCTGGTCGTCAGTGGCTGGCTCATCGGCAGTGGCGGGAGTCGCCTCCGTGCCGGGGGCACTGGAGTCGGCTTCCACGGATCCTGCCGTGTCCGAAGCGTTTCCGTCGTCCGCAGCGGGCGGTTCCGAGTCGGTGCTGACAGCAT
>JALZLU010000176.1 GCA_030858685.1 Chloroflexota bacterium
GAGGTCATCGTCATCGACGAGATCGGCACGGAGCTGGAGGCGGTCGCCGCGCGCACCATCGCCGAGCGCGGCGTGCAGCTCATCGGCACCGCGCACGGCAACAACCTGGACAACCTGATGCTCAATCCCACGCTCTCCGACCTCATCGGCGGCATCCAGAGCGTGACCCTGGGCGACGAGGAGGCGCGTCGTCGCCGCACGCAGAAGAGCGTCCTGGAGCGAAAGGCTCCGCCCACGTTCGATGTGGTCGTGGAGATCCAGGACCGCGACCGCGTGACGGTCCACGCCGACGTCTCGGAGACCATCGACGCGCTGCTGCGAGGTGATGCCATCGCCCCCGAGCTGCGCCAGCGCGACGAGGGTGGCGTCCATCGCAGTCAGGCGCGGCCACGACCGGGCCCTACGGCCCAGATCCCCGGGGAGCGGTTCGGTGGGCTGGTGGGCGCGCCAGGGGGAGCGCGCCGTCCCGAACCGGGTTGGCGACCCGGCGCCAGAGGACCGGAGGCCGGACCGCGCGAGGAGCGCGGTTTCCGCCCCGGCTACCGGCCGGGCGTGAGCGGCGGTTGGCGCTCGCCGCGTGGCCGTGGGTCGCGCTCCGCAGGGGGCGCCGAACCGCGCCAGTCATGGGACCCTGAACCGGCCACTCTCGCCTTCCAGGCCGGGGAGATCGCCGATCGCGGGCCGGTCGAGCGCGGGTCCGTCGCACTGCCCGAACCTCGCGCTCGGGACGCGCGCGAGACGGCACGCCAGAAAGCCTGGCGCGAATCGGCACTGCGCGCCATGGAGCAGCAGGCCGGTGATGCACCGACCGATCGCGATGAAGATGACGACGACCTCGGTGTGTCCGACCAGGACAACGGCACAGAGTCCTTCTCGGCCGCCGGATCGTCGCCGATGTCATCGTCCCTGGATGACGCGGCGGCCTTCGCCAGGACGCTCGATGAGGAACAGGACGCTGACGAGGTCCTGCGGCTCGCCGGTGCGGGCGAGCGCTCGCTCGAGACGTTGCGCGTGCTGGGCTTCGGTGTCAGCCGCAAACGGCTGGAGCAGGCCATCCGCGAGTTGCAGTTGCCGGTGCTCGTGGTGCGCGAGGCGGATGAGGCCGACCTGGTCATCACGCTGCGCAATCACTACCGCCAGAAGGCGCCAGCGCTGCGCGAGGCCGAGGAACGTGGCTTGCCCATCTTCGTCTTGAAGTCGAACACCATCCTCCAGATGGAAGCCTGCCTCACCTCCATCTTCGCCCTTGAGCTCGACCCCAATGAAGCCGCTCTGCGCGAGATGGAGGAGGCCATCGGACTCGTGCGCAAGGAGGCCAAGCCGGTCGAGTTGACCCCGCAGAACGCCTACATCCGGCGGCTCCAGCATCAGGCCGCGGAGCGAGCAAATCTCATCTCGCGCTCACGGGGCCGCGAGCCGTATCGCCGGGTGCGCGTTTACCCCGACCAGGTCCGCGCCTGGACCTGAGACCGCGGTGTGGTCCAGAAGGCTCAGCCTGGCCCGAGTCTCTCCAATGCTTCGGCCGCCCGCGGGGCGAAAAGCGGCGAGAAGTAGGGGTCCTGCTCCAGGGCACGCGATAAGAAGTCCCGCGCGGCCTCGGTGTCGCCCTGCGCCTGGGCGATCATCCCCGCGTGATACAGGAAGCTGCCGTACGGTGTTCCCAGGCGTAGTGCCTCATCGGCATATCGACGCGCCTCGTCGTACTGGCCGTCGGCGTAGAGCGCCCAACCAAGCGCGTCGGCGGCCTTGATGTTCGGCTCGCTCTCGTAGGCGCGACGCGCCAGCTCCACGGCTGCCGCGGGATCGTCTCCGTGGTTGGCCTGGAATAGCGCCAGGTCCAGGTCGACGTTGACGCCGTTGGCCTCGAACAGCTGCTGGATGGCCCCCACCAGCTCGTAGCTGCGCTGCGCATCCTCCGTGCGGCCGGCAGCCTCCTGGATCTCGCCCAGGGCGATGACGAACTCGGGCAGCGGGATGGCATCCACGGCCTGCTGCTGAAGCTCGACCGCCTCGTCGAAGTCGCCCTGGAAGGCGCGCACACCGGACAAGCCGTTGAGTGCCCAGACGAAGCCGGGCGATGCCTGAAGCGAGGCACGGTACACCTGTTCGGCAGCCTCCAGGTCGCCCTTCATCAGCTGGAGGTCGCCCATCAGCACCCGCAGGTACTCGCGATTCTCCGTGCCCGAACCGACGGAGGCCGAGTAAGCCTGCTCCATGGCCACGATGGCCCCGTCGACCTGACCATGCAGCTCGCGCTGGTAAGAGACACGGCTGTACGACGCCAGATCGGGGCGTATGTCGACCATCGTCTGCGTGCTCACCAGCGCTTCGTCATAGCGACCCAGCTCCGTCAGGGCATCGACCACCACGCCATGGGCGCGGGCCGTGCGGGGCGAGATGGCCACGGCGCGCTCGCCCAGCTCCAGCGCCTCTTGGAACTCATGCTGTGCCGCGGCCAGTGAGCCCTTTCCGATGAGGGCGTTCACGTTGTCCGGATCGCGACGGAGTGCCTCATCCAGAGCCGCCTCCGCCCTGCCGTAGTCCGCGGGATCGCCCTTCTCGCGCACGTTCTGGAGATAGGCGTAACCCAGCAGGACGTATGCATCTTCCGTGTCTGGGTACTGCCGCACGGTCTCGTACTGCTTGGCGATCTCCTGTTCCGTGTCGGTCGCATCGGGGGCCGCCACGAAGGGCTCGTCCGGACTGGCACCAGCCGGCGCCATGGCGTTCAGCCCGGGACCTGCCTGAGGCGAGGAGAGCGGCCCCACCACGACGAAGGCGACGGCGACGGCCAACACCAGCGCGACCGGGAACCAGAGGCGCCTGATCAGGGCGCCGAGCCGGCCGCGCTCTCGGCGCCGAGCGGTGACAGGAGCGGGCGGGGCATGTTCAGGAAGCGTCCTCGTCGTCATATC
>JALZLU010000300.1 GCA_030858685.1 Chloroflexota bacterium
AGGCGCAGCAACCTGCGCACGCCGGGGCGCTGGATGAAGAAGGCAGCGGCCAGATTCGCGGCGTAGATCGACAGCGCCACCAGCAGCCACGGCTGGGCGAAGAGCTGCGTACCCAGGACGGCCACCAGCCCCAGGCCCGTGATCGCCACGCCGGCACCGATGATCACGGTTCCGTGGCTCTGCAGCCAGAGCAGACCCCGAACCACGCGCCCGGGTTCCGTCTCGGGTGACTCGGCGTAGCCGTGGCGGCGGAATCGGAACGTGAACGGCAGCAGGAAGCTGGGCATGAAGAGGGAGATGGCCAGCAGCACGTGCGCGGCCAGCAGCCAGGGAAAGAGCGCGCCCAGCTCCATCCGACCTAGGCCCCTATCGACTCGACCGCCCGGACGGCCTCCAGGCAGACCCAGTCGGTCTCCTCCGTGCGCCCGACCACCGACAGTCCGACCCCTTCAAAGGCCGCCCGAACCTCGTCCTCGCGGTCCTTGAAGATGCCGCTCGCGAGCAGTCGACCGCCCCGTCGGAGTGCCGTGGCGAGCTCCCCGGCCAGGTGCACCAGCACGGACGCGATGAGGTTGGCGAGCACGACATCGAACGGGTTCTCAGGGACGGGCAATGTCCCCCGCCGTGCGCGCACCTTGCGCACCAGCCGATTGCGCCGCGCGTTGGCCAGCGTGGCCTCCGCCGCGATCGGGTCGGTATCCACGCCCAGCACCTCCGCCGCGCCGAGCTTCGCCGCGGCGAGCGCAAGGATGCCCGAGCCGCCGCCCACGTCCAGGACGCGTGCACCGGTCAGGTAACCCTCGTCCGCCCACCGTTCGATGGCCGCCAGGCAGAGCCGAGTGGTCGGATGCAGGCCGGTGCCGAAGGCCATGCCGGGGTCGAGCGCCAGGACCACGTCGTCCGGCCCTGCCCGGTGGCGTCGCCAGGTCGGTCGGATCACCAGCCGGCGCCCGATGCGCAGCACCGGGAAGTGCCGTTTCCAGGCATCCGCCCAGTCCTCCTCATGAACGGGCCGCACCTGGAGATCGCCGATCGGCCGAAGACCGAATGCTTGCAGGTGGCCCAGCGACCGTTCGGCCTCCTCGACCGCGGCCTTGGCGGCCGCTGCGTCCAGCGCCGGCACGTATGCACGGACCACGGCGGGCCGGCTGCCATCCGTGCGCGCGCCGAGCCCCTCCTCGACCAGCTCGAAGGGAAGCTCCACCGAGACACCGCCGGGTGCCACTCGCGAGAGGATCTCGCTGACGGCTTCGACCGCCTCCTGGTCCGCTGTCACGGCCAGCTCCAGCCAGGTCCCGGCAGCGGAGAGGCCCTCCTCGTCGCTCCGCGGCTCTGGGGCCGCCGGCGTCACAGCGCCTCCCACGCCATCCGGCCGCGTCAGCTGATCGCGTCCTTGAGCCGATCCCGGATGCCACTCTTCCGACGCCGGCCGGGCCTGGCCGGAGGTCCGCTGCCGTTGGTCGGCTGCTCACCGTCGCGACCCTCGGCCAGTTCGCCGGACTCCACGGCAAGCTCCTCGAGCAACTCGCGCTGACGGCTGCTCAGCCTCGAGGGCACTCGGACGTCGACCAGGACGTGAAGGTCGCCGCGCGCGCCACTGCGCCGTAGGTGCGGCACGCCCTTGCCGCGGAGGCGGATCTCCGTGCCGGGCTGGGTACCCGGCCTGACCTCGACCCACTCATCACCGTCGGGAGTGGGCACTGCCACACGGGCCCCCAGCGAGGCCTGGGTGATGGAGACGTCGAGTTCGTAGTAGAGCTCCGTCTCCTGGCGCTTCAGTTGCGGATGAGGCTCCACGTGCGTGACCACGTACAGGTTCCCCGGTGGCCCGCCGCGCGGCCCGGCCTCACCCTCGCCGAAGAGGCGGATCTGATGTCCTTCATCGATGCCCGCCGGGACGGCCACACGCAGGCTGCGCTTGCGTTCGACACGGCCATCACCGCGGCACGTCTTGCAAGGTGACTCGACGATGCGCCCGAGTCCCCGGCAGCGTCCGCAGGCGGTCACGTTGACCATCTGGCCGAGCATCGTGCTGCGAACCTGCCGGACCTCGCCCGTGCCACTGCACTGCGGACAGGTCACGGGCGTGGTGCCGGGCTCAGCGCCGCTGCCGGCGCACGTGTCGCAGCCGGCCATGGCGCTGAACTCGATCTCCTTGTCGGCCCCGGAGATGGCCTC
>JALZLU010000323.1 GCA_030858685.1 Chloroflexota bacterium
CTGCTGCGCCGAGAGCTGGCGCTGCCGTCGATGGCAGCGTGGTTGCGCGAGCTGCGTGCCGCACCGACCCACGAAAGCGTGGATGTCCTCGGCGCCCTCGATGCGGTTCGTGACGAGCGCGAGTGACACTTGTGCTCGACGCCAGTGCGGCCGTCGAGTTGCTGCTGCGTACGCCACGCGGTGCCCAGGTGGAGGCTCACCTCACCGGCCAGCTCGTCGCCATCCCGGATCTACTGTATGTCGAGGTCTGCTCGGCGCTGGCCCGGCTGGAGCGAAAGGGCGAGGTGACGGGCGCCGAGGGGGACGAAGCGGTCCGTCGCCTCGGCCACCTGCCTGCACGACGCATCGGTGCAGGCTTGTTGCGCGACAGGGCGTGGGCGATGCGTGATCGCGTCCGTGTCGCCGACGCGTTCTACGTGGCGGCCGCCTCAGTCGTCAGCGGCGCCTTGCTCACCTGCGACGCTCGGCTGGCCCGCGCCTCACTGACCAACGTGTCGATCACCTTGGTCCGCTGAACTACCTGTGCTCCTACCATCAATGCCTGGACGCCGATGCAGATGCCTCGCCCGGGGTTCGCTCTCGAGGGCGCCATCTTCGTGACCGGGCCGCGGTGCAGTGGCTCCGGGATGGGCTCGGGCTGATCGATCAGGCGGCGGAGATCGAGGGGCTGCTGGCGACCGGCGTGTGGTCCTCGACCGACGAGCTGGCAGCGACCTGGCAGGAGGACCGACGGGTCTCCCCGACCGCCGGGGCTCGGAACGATGGCCGACATGATCGCTGGCGCGAAGCGGTGTCTCGCAGCCTGACCTGGGAATGCTGACTGCCCCAGAGCAGAGGCGCGTATAGAGCGCAATACGACGCATTGCGTTGCCGGAGAGGGATATTCCATGACACGAGAGACGATGAGTTTGCGGCTCGACGGCGGACTGCGCCAACGGCTGGTCCAGGCAGCCCGGGCCGAGGGAGTGACCGTCACGGCGCTGGCTGAGCGATACCTCCGCGAGGGCTTGGCCAGTACGGCACATCCAGGGATCGTGTTTCGTGACGGGCACACCGGCCGGCGAGCCGCCTTGGCCGGCGGACCCGACGTGTGGCAGGTGGCGTCCGCGCTGAGGCATACCGCCGGCTCAGCGGCGGAGCGTCTCTCCACCCTCGAGGCCGAGTTCGGCTTGCACGAACGGCGCGTGGTGATGGCTCTGGACTACATAGCTGCACACCGGGAGGAGATTGACGCCCGCGTTCGCGCTAACGACCAGGCCCTGGACGAGGTCGAGTCGCGAGCTGCCGAACGTGGACGCTTGCTTGCGTGAGGTTTCTGATCGACGCCATGCTGCCGCCCGGTGTCGCTGAGGATCTTCTCGCCAAGGGCCATGAGGCGGTCACCCCCGAAGGGCTGGGTGCGCAAGACCTCTCCGATGAGCAGCTCGTCGATATCGCGACTGCGGAGGGGCGGGTGATCGTGACGGAGAACGCCAGCGACTTCGCGTACTGCAGGTTCGGCCGCTCCTTGCCGGCGAGCCCGTCGAGGAACTCATCGGACAGGATCGACAGCTCCGGTGTCTCGATCCCGGCCAGCTTGTACACGTGGGTCTTGCGGTCCGGATCGCCGGCCCATCACGAAGTCCAGGACGACGACGTGCTGAACGAGCCGCTCGCCGGCCGGCAGCCACGGGTCCGGGTCGAACGCGCAGCCGTGCAGCAGCGTCCGAACGATGACGTGTCCTTGGCGCACGGGACGTGATAGCCACCAAAAGCGTTTCCGCGGAAACTCTCTCGACCACTGGTCGAGGGTTGCGGCAGCTCTGTTGCAACGGGCAGGGGCGAAGATCTGGCGAGGGTCAACCGCCGCTGACATGCACCTTCAGGTGATCGAAGCCGCCGAGACCACCCATCTCGACGCCGATGGACATCACGGTGTACGACGACAGCCAGTCCGGGATGCCGAGACCCTGCGGTGGGAGCTGGCCGATAGCGTCGCGGATCGCCTCGGCCAGGTCGTAGGAGCGGGAGTACCCCACGGCCTCTGAGGGCCCCGCCGGCTCGAGTATCGACGTGCCGCCCGCCGCGGCTCGCGACGCGCCGGGGGCCCCGCTGTCAGCCGGTGGATCGACGCTTT
>JALZLU010000083.1 GCA_030858685.1 Chloroflexota bacterium
CCGTCTCGTGCTCCGAGGTCGAGAGCGTGATCGGCAGCAGTCCGTTCTTCAGCGCGTTGCTGGCGAAGATGTCAGCGAAGCCGGTCGCCAGGACCACACGGATGCCGCCGGCCAACAGCGCCCATGACGCGTGCTCGCGGGAGGAGCCGCAGCCGAAGTTGTGGCCGGTCAGCAGGATGCTGCGGCCGGTCATCGCCGGCCGGTCCAGTACGAAGGGTGGATCCATCGCATCGCCGTCACGATCCACCCGCCAATCGCGGAAGAGGCCCTCGCCGAGACCGTCTCGCTGCGTGCCCTTGAGGTAGCGCGCCGGGATGATCTGATCGGTGTCGATGTCGTCGCGCAGCAGAGGGATGACCGCGCTGGTGACCGACCGGAATGGTTGGGGCATCAGTGACTGCCCACCATGGCCACTCGCTCGTCCAGCAGCGGACGGGGATCGGCGATCACACCGGCCACGGCGCTGGCGGCGGCGGTCAGCGGAGAGGCCAGGAACGTGCGGCTGCCAGCACCCTGTCGCCCTTCGAAGTTGCGATTCGAAGTACTCATGGCGTACTGGCCGGGCGACAGCTGGTCGCCGTTCATGGCCAGGCACATGGAGCAGCCGGACTCACGCCATTCTGCGCCGGCCGACATGAAGACCGCGTCAAGACCCTCCGACTCGGCCTGGGCCTTTACCTGCTGCGAGCCCGGCACGACCAGCATCCGAAGGCCGTCCGCCACGCGCCGTCCGCGCAGCACCGAGGCGGCCTCGCGGAGGTCCGAGATGCGGCTGTTGGTGCACGAGCCGATGAACACGACATCCAGCCGCTGCCCGGCGATGGTCTCACCCGGCCGGAGGTCCATGTAGGTCAGCGCCGACGCCAGTGCACTCCGCTGGGACTGGTCAGGCAGCTGGTCCGGACTCGGGATCCGGCCCGCGATGGAGACGCCCATGCCCGGGTTCGTGCCGTAGGTCACCATCGGCTCGAGGTCGTCCACGGTGAGCCGAACGGAGCGGTCGTATGTCGCGCCGTCGTCCGTGGGCAAGGTGCGCCATCGCCCGACCGCCTCGTCCCACGCTTCGCCGCGCGGGGCATAGGACCGGCCGGCGATGTAGTCGTGGGTCGTGTCGTCCGGTGCCACCAAGCCGGCGCGCGCGCCACCCTCGATGGACATGTTGCAGACCGTCATGCGCTGCTCCATGGAGAGGGCCCGGATGGCTTCGCCCGTGTACTCGAAGACGTGGCCCGTCCCGCCGTCGATGCCGATCGAGGCGATGAGGGCGAGGATGATGTCCTTGGAGGAGACGCCCGGACCCAGCTGGCCGTCGATGCGGACCTCGAACGTCCTTGGCTTCCGCTGGAGCAGGCATTGCGTGGCCAGCACCATCTCCACCTCGCTGGTGCCGATGCCGAAGGCAAGCGCGCCGAATGCGCCATGCGTCGCGGTGTGCGAGTCGCCGCACACGATGGTCATGCCCGGCTGCGTAAGTCCCGCTTCTGGCCCGATGATGTGCACGATGCCGCGTCGATCCGAGTCCATGCCGTGATGCGGGATGCCGAACTCGGCGCAGTTCCGTGACAGCTGGGCGACCTGGAAGGCCGCCTGCTGGTCCAGGATGGGCAGTTCGCGCGGATGCGTCGGGGTCGAGTGATCGGCCGTTGCCAGGGTGCGGTCCGGGCGCCGGACGGTGAGCCCGCGCTGACGGAGTCCGCTGAACGCCTGCGGACTGGTGACCTCGTGGACGAGGTGCAGGTCGGCATACAGGATGGCCGGTGCGCCCGGTTCCTCCAGCACGACGTGCTGGTCCCAGATCTTGTCGACGATGGTGCGCGGCGGTGACGTCATGGCTGCCCTGTGCGGCTCCTCGGGGGCGGACGGCGCGGGGGCGGGAGCGTAGCAGAGGGTCCGCAGGTCGGGCTGCGAGCCGCGCTGGGTGGCTACGGGTGCTGGCGGGAGGCTCGCTGCTACGATCGGGGGCATGCTTGCCGACAGCCATCCAGACCGCGATCCAGACCGTGGTACAGAGCCGCTCCGGATAGGGCTGCTCGGACTTGGCACGGTCGGGCGAGCCGTGGCCGGAGCGTTGTCGGACGAACGGTGGCGCGACCAGGTGCGCGGCCGGGGCGGTCCCGCCTTGAGGCTCGTGGCCGTCGGCGTGCGCGATCCGGGGCGCTCGCGCGGGCTGGACCTCCCTGCCTCGGTGGAGGTGACGGACGACCTCGAGGCGCTGGTCGCCCGACCCGACCTCGACGTGGTGGTGGAGCTACTGGGCGGCCTCGACCCGGCAGAGCGGCTGATCAGGTCGGCGCTGGAGCGCGGCCGCGGTGTGGTCACCGCCAACAAGGCGCTCCTGGCGGCGAGGGGAGCGTCGTTGGAACAGCTTGCCCGTCGGACCGGTGCGCCACTCCGCTTCGAGGCGGCGGTCGGCGGCGGCATACCCATCCTGACGCCGCTCGTGCGAGACCTCGCGGCGTCGCACATCGGGTCGCTGTCAGGCATCGTCAACGGCACCACCAACCACATCCTCACGGCCATGACGCGTGACGGCACGGACTATGCGGAGGCGCTGGCCGAGGCTCAACGGCTCGGCTATGCGGAGGCGGATCCCACGGCAGACGTGGAAGGTCTGGACGCGGCCGCCAAGCTGGCCATCCTGGCGCGCCTTGCTTTCGGTGTCTGGCTGGATCCGGAGCGAATCCCGCGGGGGTCATCGGCGGGCGCGGACGCCGCCCCCGGCATCACCGGTATCAGCTCGCAGGCGATCGCCACGGCCGGCGAACAGGGCCGTGTCATGAAGCTGCTCGTTCGTGCCGAACGGCGCCGGGACGGGACCATCGACGCCTGGGTAGCGCCGGTCGCCGTCCCGCGCGCCTCCCCGGTCGGCGCCACCGACGGGGTCACCAACATCATCGAGATCGACGCCGACCCGCTCGGCCGGGTCTGGTTCCGGGGTCCCGGCGCTGGCGGGCCCGCGACCTCGAGTCCTTTGCTGGCCGATCTCCTGGCGCTGGGTCGTGGCGAGGGTGCCACCTGGGGTTCGCTGCCGGAAGCGCCTTCCGCGCTCGTGACCACGACGGGCTGGGACGGTCCGTGGCTCGACGTGGACGCGCCCCCTGGCCGATCGCGCTACCGGATCCTGGAGGACGCTGCCGTCTGAAGGGTTGCGCGATGCGACTTGCCTGGGTTACGCTGCCCACGATCAGGTCGCTGGGCGATCGGATCGCTCTTATCAAGAGTGGTGGAGGGACCGGCCCGATGAAGCCACGACAACCTACCGGCCTCGAGTCGGCAAGGTGCCAAACCCGGGCAGGTCCACCTGCGCGATAAGGGAGTCGATGTTAGACCCTTCCGTGCAGGAAGGGTCTTCCCATGTCGGTCCCACGCCACCTACCCCAGTGCCACGTCCCGAGAGGCGCGGCAGGGAGGAGACGGACATGACCACGACCATCGACCGGCCGGCCGAGACGCTGGCGGACCCAGGTACCCACTCGCCGGCGGACCAGAGGGTGATCGGCATGGTCTGCCGTGCGTGCGCAGCGGAGCAGCCGCTCGGTCTTCGGTACGTCTGCCCGGACTGCTTCGGTCCGCTCGAGGTGCGCTACGACCTCAAGCTCATCGCGGCGTCGGTCGACCGCGCCGCGATCGAGGCCCGACCCCCCGGCATCTGGCGCTACCTGGAACTCCTGCCTGTGGACCGGGTTCCCCGACGTTCGCTGGCCGTCGGTTCCACGCCCTTGACCGCCGCCGATCGCCTCGGTCCCTCCCTGGGCATCGAGCGCCTCTGGCTCAAGGACGACACGCGCAACCCCAGCCTCAGCTTCAAGGATCGGGCAGTGGCCATCGCTGCTGCCCGCGCAGTGGACTGGGGTCTGCCGGCCCTGGCCTGCGCCTCGACCGGCAACCTGGCGGCCGCCACGGCAGCCGCCGCAGCCGCCGTGGGCCTGCCAGCGTATGTCTTCATCCCGGCAGACCTGGAGCCGGCCAAGATCGACCACCCCCTGGCCTACGGCGCCACCGTGGTCCGACTGGACGGCACGTACGACGACGTGAACCGTGTCTGCACCGAGCTGGCCGACGAGAACGGCTGGGGCTTCGTGAACATCAACCTTCGGCCGCTGTACACGGAGGGCAGCCGCACCGTCGCCTTCGAGATCGCAGAAGGATTGGGCTGGCGCTCCCCCGATGTGGTGGTCGTGCCCATCGGATCGGGCGCGCTGCTGGGCAAGCTGGTGCAGGGCTTCCACGAGCTGGCGGCCGTCGGCTTGATCGAGCGACGCCCGATCCGTTTCGTCGGGGCGCAGGCCGCCGGTTGTGCGCCAGTGGCCGACGCCTGGTCGAGTGGTGCGGCGGAGTTCATCCCTGTGCGTCAGCCGGATACCATCGTGCGTTCGCTGGCCATCGGCAGCCCAGCCGACGGGTCGCACGTGCTGCGCCTGGTCCGCGAGGGCGGCGGGTCCGTGGAGTCGGTCTCCGACAGGGACACGGCGGCAGCCATCCGGGCGGTCGCGGCGCTGGAGGGCATCTACCCCGAGACGGCGGGCGGCGTGACGCTGGCGGCCGCTCGCGCCGCCCGGGAGCGCGGCACCATCGGCAAGGGCGACGAGGTGGTGGCGCTGCTGACGGGCAACGGCCTCAAGACGCCCGACGCGCACCATCTCGGCGGTCCGCGCTCACCGGTCCTCCCCGGCCAGGGCGGCCTGGCTCCGGTCCTCCCAGCCACCTTCGATGCGGTCGAGTCGTGGCTGGAGGGTCGGTCGTGACCAGCGTCCGGATCCCGCCGGTGCTGCGTCAGTCGACCGGTGGCGCCAAGCGCATCGAG
>JALZLU010000084.1 GCA_030858685.1 Chloroflexota bacterium
CTCGGTGGCCGTGTAGGGCCCCCAGCGGTCACGGTGGTCCACCGGGCCGGCGCGCTGGGTCTCCAGCGCGACGACCAGGCGCCGGGCAAGGCCCAGGGGCAGCATGCCCGGGACGTCCTCGCGCACGTGCACGCGCCATCCCGCCTGGCGGCGCGCCGGCGGGAGGTTGTGGCCCACCGCGACGAGGTCACCCAGCGCTACATCGACGTCGGCCAGCGTGCCGACGCGCTCGCGCAAGGTCTCGCGCGTCGGCGTGGTGACTCGATCGGGGCGTAGGTCGCCGAGCTGGCCCGCGACCACCAGGGCGTTAAGTGGCCCCCCGACGCGATCGCCAGCCTCCGCGCCGGCGTAGCGCACCTTGAGGCGCGCGAGCAGTTCATCGCGGTCGATCGCCCACGCAGGCCGGGCGTGCAGATCAGCCATCAGCGCGCCCCTCGTCGCCCTCTGCGCGCGGTTCCGTCCGCGCCTGCGCAAGGTCGTATGAGTGGCCCTTGAGGCGGACCGTTCACGGATCCGGCGCCTTGCCCCACGTTGGCGCAACATCCAAGGCCCGCATGACGCCCAGCAGCTCAAGGGCCCCTGCGACCGTGGCCGCCTCCGTGGCGTCGAGCTCACCCGCTCGGTTCTCGAGCATGGCGGCCCGCCAAACTACTTCGGGCAGCGCGTCAAAGTCGAAGTCCTGGCAGCACACCGAGTCCGCAGCCACCGACCGCGGACTGGTGTCGCCTGGCGGCGCTTTGAAGGGCACGTGACCACCAAAGCGTCCTTGGACCATCGGCGACAAGGGTGGCCGTTGGCTCTCCGATGGGTGGCCGCATAGCACCTGAGAGGTGGCCGTTGCCTCACGCTGGCGGGTACTGCAGGGTGGCCGTTTGCTCACGGGCACCATGCGGCGGCGCCCCACCGCCAGGGAGCGGACGGCGGCTGGCCTCCGAGGGTGGCCGTTGGCTCACGATCAACCGCTCTACCGCCCCAAAATGGTGGCTGTTGGCTCACGCTGCCGGAAAGCCAGCCCCCCGATCAGGCCCCGTTTCCGAGGGTGGCCGTTGGCTCACAAGCCCCATCATGAGCACGGTGGCCGTTTGCTCACGCTTGGGTTTGCGAAAGCTGGCGCGTTGGCGCGGTGGCCGTTTGCTCACGTAGAGGTGGCTGTTTGCTCACGATGACGCCGGTCCGGCCGTGGTTCCCTCCGAAGCGGACGGTAGCTTCGCCCTCGATGTCTGCCGCTCTAGTGCGCCAGCGCTCTCTTCTTCCCGTCGGGGCGGGTGGCGCCTTAGAGGGCTGGATGGAGGAGGACGCAGCGGCCGCTGCAGGTCAGCTGTTCGGCTCAGGTCCGCGCGGCGTGCTGGTCATCGACGCTCGCGAGCTGCTGACCTCGACCGCTCGGGTGGTGGGCGCGCAGCTGGGCGAGCTGCATTTCAAGGCGTGGATGGCGCTCATCACCCTGCACGTCGCCCACGGCATGCCAGCCGATGGACGCGGCGCGAGTGGCGTGGGTGAGTTCGCGCGAATGGTGTGGGGCGCCGACAAGGAGCGCGGCGGCTCCAACACGCGCAAGCTGCTGCGCGCACTGTTCGAGCTCCGCCAAGCGCAATTCACCGTGCCCGGCTATGACTTGGTCAACCAGCGCCCCGCCGCCGGCGTGTCCGACACCAGCCTGCTCATCAACCTCTACGTTGACGAAGTCATCCTCAAGGCCTTCCACGAAGCAGGCCGCCACGGGATGGACCGCGCGGAGTTCGGCAAGCAGCTAGGCGGCAAGGGGCGCGGGACGATCGCCTGGCGGCTGCATCCCGACTACACCCAACGCCTCGCCGAGGCGGATCTGCGGCGCTTTGACTGGACGAAGGCCCAATGCCTGCGGGGCGTGGCGCTTGCGCTGTGGATGGTCTTCACCTCGCCGCGGGTGCCCTACCGCCCGGTCTTCGAGTCGCGCGAGGAGCTCGAGATCGTCGAGGTCCCGCTCACCGTTGAGCACTGCAATGCGCTGGGCGTTCGGGCGGGCACCGACGCGGCGCGGCGGCGCACGTTCAACGAGGCAGGCCCGCGGGTGTGCGCGGCTGACAAGTCGTTTCAGGCCTTCGAGGCGCACGGCGGGCGTGGTCGCGACAGCTTCCTACGGGTCGTTCGCCACCGTCCCTCGGCCTCCCCCCTCGACCGCCCGATTGCGCCCGCCCGCGCGCAGATGATGCTCGCCGGCGAGTAGCCGTGTAAGCGGCGGTCGGCCTTCCCGACCATGCGCCACCTGGGAGACGAAGCCATCGCGCCTCTTCCGGACTGTCGCGCTGTTCTGCGGTGTGTGCCCGCACGCATCACTCACTCTATCACTCGCTTTATCACTTTGCGGCTCTCGTGCGGGTATGGGAGAGTGTGGGCGCGGCTGATCGAGGGCGTGCGCGCCTTTCAGCGGTTGTGACTGCGGCAAAGCGAGCGCGGTAGGGATTGACCACTCGAGCACGAAAGGGCGCTGACATGGGATTGATCACGGCCGTGGCCAACCAAAAGGGGGGAACCGGGAAGTCCGTGGTCGCGACCAACCTGGCGGCGGCCCGCGTCGCGGCAGGAGCCCGGGTGCTGCTGTGCGACATGGATCCCCAGGGCAATAGCGCCGACATGGTGGGCGCGCACGTTGCAGGGGCCCGCTCGTGGGTCGATGTCTTCGAAGGTGCCGTCGACGTCGCTGGCGCCTGCCTTCGCGACGTGCTGCCTGGCCTTGACCTTGTCGCCGCCGGCGATGAGTCCCGACTGTCGGGGGTCGAGCAGGGCCTGGTAACGGTCCCTCGTCGAGAAGAGTGGCTGGCGCGCGCGCTGCATGGCCAGCACGACGGCTACGACGACGTGATCCTCGACTGCCCGCCAAGCTTGGGCCAACTGACCACGAACGCGTTGCTGGTGGCCGATCGCATCATCGCTCCGGTGAATCTCACCGACCGCCATGCGGTGAAGGGCGTAAACGAGCTGCATCGCTCGATCGCGGTGTTGCGGGAGGTGGGCTTTGAGGTGCCCACGCCGATGATCCTGCGCAACTTCGTCAACCAGCGGCTGCTGACCGTCCAGACCTTCGCTCAGCTGGTTGCCGAGCTGAACATGCCCGTGCTGCGCACCCAGATCCCCAAGACCGAGGCGATCGCCAACGCGGTGGCCGAACAGGTGCCAATCGTGCTACAGGACGGCAAGGGCCAACACGCCCGCGCGGCGGCCCAGGCCTTTCGTGCCTTGGCCGAGGAGCTGTGGCCGACCACGTCAGCCGCAGAG
>JALZLU010000354.1 GCA_030858685.1 Chloroflexota bacterium
CCATCTGTTCCCACCACGACGTCCTCCGCCACGGCTCGGGCGAACCGGTCGCTGCTCACGGTCGACCAGCTGGCGCCATCGGGCGAAGTGAGGACCACGGAAACGGGCTGGCCACTGACCTCGTCCAGTGACGACCCGACCGCGACGATCCCATCCGGACCTGCCGTCACCGAAGTCAGCGAGACGGGCACGGAAGGCACGTCGGCGCGTGTCCAGGCCTGCGCATCCAGGGACACGAAGATGGCCGGCGGCCCGGGCTGGCCTTGGTCGGACGCACCCACCGCGACGAGGACAGCGCCGCTGGCCGTGATGTCCCGCAGGTACGCGGCTCCGATCTCCGTGCCCAGCGACACGCGCTCCCAATCCGCACCATTGCTCGACGTCCAGATGGCGGTCCCGGTGCACTCGAGGTCCACGATACAACCGACCGCGACCAAGCCCCCCGCCCATGAGGTGATCGACGTCATGACCGCACCGTCGAACGACTCCTGGTCCTCCACGCGCTGCCAGGCCAGCCCGTCCCCAGAGATCCAGACGGCAGCTCGATCGGGACAGCATTCGCCGCCGACAGCCACGAAGCCGGGACCACCCACCGTCACGGACAGGAGCCGCCCGGTGGCGGCCGCTCCCTCAAGGGCCACGGTGTCCCAGTCACTGCCGTCGATGGACGTCCAGATGGCGGCGCTCCCACCCTCGGTGCCGTTGTCCGTGGCACCCACGGCAACGAGTCCGGGCCCGCCCACCAGCACGTCGCGAAGCTCCCCATCCGTGACCGATAGAGCGGCGTCATCCAGCGCCGCCCAGGTGGGCGGTCCATCGACGGGCGCTGCTGTCACATCGTGGCTGGACGTGCTGCTCGTGGCGACCGGCGCCGTAGTGGGCACCGGTGGTATAGACGGCCCCGCCGGTGACCGCCCCCCGTCCGTGGCAAGTGGTCGTGCTGACGTGCAGGAGACGACGGCAAGCAGGCCGGCGAGCACGAGGAGAGCGAAGATGACCTTGCGGGTGCCCGAAAGGCTGGGAGGGGGTTGAAGCATCCGACCCAGATGATGGACCAATCGACGGCGCGACGGAAGCGCACCAGATGGCGTCATCGACCCGTGACCTTCGGGCGCCTCCGCAGCCACAGGGCGGCGACGATGACCGACCCTCCAAGGAGGGCGATGAGTTGCTCTGCGCGCAGTGCTCCGACCAGCGCATCCTCGCGCCAGGTGAAGCCGACCAGGAAGCGACCTGCCAGCCACCAGGCCAGTGCGACCAGGAAGGCGCCGCCGACCTCGGCGCCGGCGCCGACTCCGACACCGACGCGCGGGCCGACGCGCCCGCGCAGGATCGGCCGGGCCCCCGCCGCGAGCACCAGACCGGCCAGCGTCCAGAGTCCCTCGTATGCCTGGGAGGGGTGGGCCGCCGCGCTCGCATCCGCCGCCAGCCAGGGTCCCGGCCCGCTGTAGGAGATGGCCCATGGCCCATCGAACGGCACTCCCTGCCCCCCGCCGGACAGCAGCAGGGAGAGCTTGCCCAGGCCGATGGCCAGGAGCAGCGGCCCGCTCGCAGCTTGGCACCAGATCCGAACGGAATGGCCCAGCAGGCGACTGACATAGCCACCGGAGATGAGGCCCCCCAGGACCGCACCGGTCAGCGAGAGGCTGCCCCGCGACAGGTCCAGGATGACATCGGGTCTCGCCAGGTAGGCCTCACTGAAGACCAGGCCGTGCATCAGTCGCCCGCCCACCAGCGCGCCGGGCACGATGCCCAGGACCACGAACAGGAGATCGTCGGGCCTGATCCCGGGACGAGCCCGACGAAGGGAGCGCCACCACCACGCCAGCGCCAGGAGGAAGATGACCGCCAGGCCGACGGCCTGCCAGCGGAAGGCCAGCGCCCCGACCTCGAACTGAGGATCGAAAGCCAGGCGCACGATGGCCGGCGAGGGCGCTATCGCGGGTCCGCCGAGGCGCGGCGCCGGCCGATCTCGTGCTCAGGCCCGCGATCGTAGGCGAACCTGCCTTCCCGTCCTCCGGGCAGCCGCCAGAGCGCATAAGCCACCGTGACCAGGGCCAGCGCGCCACCCAGCGCCAGAGCAGCAGGCGCGCCGGCTGTGGCGGCCATGCCGCCCGCGAACAGACCGCCGATCGGCACCGAACCCGCGAAGATCGTGGTGTACACGCTCATGACCCGACCGCGTAGAGCGTCGGGAGTGGTCAGCTGGATGAGCGTGTTGGTCGTGGCTGCCATGGCGATGACGCCCCAGCCCGTGACGAGCATCAACAAGAGGCTGATCGGCAACAACCGTGAGACGCCCAGGCCGATCATGGCCAGGCCGATGGCCGCCGCACCGGCCAGCAGCAGCCGGGGCGTGGGCCGTTGGCCGAAGGCGATGGACAGCGAGCTGACCAGGGAGCCGACGCCACTGGCCGCCATCAGGAAGCCGAAGGTGTCGGCTCCGCCGCCCAGCACGTCCCGTGCCAGGAGCGGTAGCAGGACCTGGAAGTTGAGTGCCACGGTGGCCACGATGCCCAGGACCGTGAGCGAGAGCCGGACGGTGGGCTCGTCCCGCACGTAGCGCAGGCCCTCCGTGAGCGAGTCGATGACGGAGCGGAAGGTGCGCCCGACGATGGACGGCGGCGCGGCGCGCAGCTCGCTGCTGCGCATCGCCAGCAGGCCGATGATCACCGCGATGTAGCTCAGGCCGTTGATGAAGAAGCAGATGGCGATGCCCACGGTGGCGATGAGCAGCCCCGCCACGGCGGGACCGATGATGCGCGTGCCATTGAAGACGGCGCTGTTGTAGGCCACCGCGTTGGCGATGTCCTCGCGCCCCACCATCTCGACCACGAAGGCCTGGCGGACCGGCATGTCGAAGGCGTTGACGACGCCCAGCAGCCCTGCCAGCGCGAAGACATGCCACACCTCCACCCGGCCGAAGTGGACCAGCGCGCCAAGCACCAGGGCCAGCACCAGCGCGCACACCTGGGTGGCGATAAGTGCCTTCCGCTTGGAAACGGCGTCGGCCAGCACACCGGCAAAGAGGCCCAGCACGATGACCGGCAGGAACTGGGCGGCCGCCACGAGGCCCAGCGCCCACGGGTCGTTGGTCAGCTCCAGGACGAGCCAGCCCTGGGCCACCTGCTGCATCCAGGTGCCGATGAGAGAGATGAGCTGACCGAACCAGAACAGCCGGAAGTTGTGGTGCCGGAAGGCACTCAGCCCCTTGCGCAGGCCGGATGGCGGAGGCGGCCCGGTGCCGACCGCGGTCACGCCGGTCGTGTCTCGGGCGTCTGCGCCGACTCCGGTCGTGTCTCGAACGCCTGCATCTCCGCCTCGGCGCCAGGGAGCTCGCGCGCCGCTGCCTCGATAAGGTCCACCGCGCCCGTCAGACCGAAGCGTCCCGTATCGAGCGCCAGGTGATAGCACGTGGCATCCAGCCAGTCGCGCCCGAAGAGCCGGTGGATGTAGTTGGTACGTGCCCGGTCGAAGGACTCGCACAGGTCGCGCAGTGATGCTTCATCCGGCTTGGCGTCGAGGGGCATCTCCTCCACGCGCGTCATGAGATACCGGACGCGCGCTTCGAGTGGTGCATGGAGCTGGACGTGGAGCGCGTCCGGTCTCCGCGCCAGGATGAATGCCGCACCACGGCCCAGGATGACCGCGTTGCCACTCTCGGCAGCCTCCTCGATGACGGCACGGGTGATGGCCGGCAGACGCTCGTGGATGGCCATGCCGAGCGACACGTCGGAGGGCAGCGCAGGCATGGCGATCTCGGGCGAGCTGGTCGCCAGGGCGGCGGCGATGCGTTGCCAAAGGGACGGCAGTCGCTCGTCATAGCCTTCCGCCTCGGACTCGGGGATACCTGATCGTGCGGCCACGGCAGCCACGATCTCGCGGTCCACGAACTCCGCCTCGAAGCGCTCTGCCAGGGCCAGGCCGATGGGCTTGCCCAGCGCCCCGAACTGGCGGGAGATGGTGATGATGGGCATCTCAGCGAGGGGTCTCGGCGTCCTCGCCGGACTGAGCCGACCCTGCCTCGTCGGTGTTCGACTCCGATGGGGCATCGGAAGCCAGGCGCGCCAGGGTGTCGACCAGTTCCTGGACGGAGGCGGCCGACTCCTGGAAGGCGGCGCGCTCATCGTCGGTGAGCTCGATCTCGACGATCTCCTCGATGCCTCGCCGGCCGAGCTTGACTGGCACGCCCACGAAGAGGCCGTCGACGTCGTACTCGCCCTGCAGGTACGCCGCACAGGGCAGGATGGTGTGTCGCTCGTGCAGGATGGCGTCGACCATCTGGGCAACGGCCGCGGCCGGCGCATAGAAGGCACTGCCGGTCTTGAGCAGCGCCACCACCTCGGCGCCGCCGTTCCGCGTGCGGTCGACGAGCGTCTCGATGCGCTCCGCCTCGAGGAGCTCCGTGATGGGCACGCCGCCCACCGTGGAGTAGCGCGGCAGCGGAACCATCGTGTCGCCGTGTCCGCCCAGCACGAAGGCGTGGGTGCTGGTCACGCTGACGCGCAGCTCATGCGCGATGAAGCTGCGGAAGCGCGCCGAGTCGAGCACGCCGGCCATGCCGATGACCCGCTCGGGCGCGAAGCCACTGGC
>JALZLU010000360.1 GCA_030858685.1 Chloroflexota bacterium
CCATCCACGCTCAGACCGACCGACTGCTGCACACCTGCAACGGCCTGGGCTACGTGGAACCGGTGATCGCCCTGGCCGACAAGCTCGTCGCTGTGCTGCCCGAGCCGCTGGATGCCGTCTTCCTGGCAAACTCCGGCACGGAGGCCATCGAAGGTGCCATCAAACTGGCCCGCCGTGCGTCCGGCCGGCCGGCGATCGTCGCATTCTCAGGCGCGTTCCACGGGCGCACGTACGGATCGCTCAGCGCCACCACGTCGAATCCCAACTACCAGCGCGGTCACGGTCCTCTGCTGCCGTCCGTGCTCGTGGCCCCCTTCCCCGATATCTATCGCCTGGGCGAGGGTGACGAGGAACGCGCCACGACGCTTGCTCTCGAAGCACTTGACCGGCTCCTGGACGAGGCAGGCCCCGACAGCGTGGCGGCGATGCTCATCGAGCCGGTCCAGGGCGAGGGCGGCTACAACCCGGCGCCGGCCACCTTCCTGCGCGCCATTCGGGAACGCTGTGACGCGCACGGCATCCTGCTCATCGCCGACGAGATCCAATCGGGCTATGGCCGAACGGGACGGATGTGGGCATTCGAGTCGGCGGGCATCGTGCCGGACGTGGTGACCCTGGCCAAGGGCATGGCCAACGGTCTTCCGCTGGGCGCCATCGTGTCCTCCCGGGAGCTGCAGGAGCGCTGGGGCGTCGGGGCGCACGGCTCCACCTTCGGTGGCAATCCCGTCTGCTGTGCGGCTGCCCTGGCCGTGCTGGAGACCATCGAGTCCGAAGGGCTGGTGGCGAACGCCGCGGCCCGCGGCGCAGAGCTCTCCGCCGGGTTGGAGGAGTTGATGGTCCGCGACGAGCGCATCGGCGACGTCCGCGGTCTGGGGCTGATGATCGGTTTGGAGCTGGTGCGCGACCGCAGCAAGCGCGAGCCGGACCCCGAGCTGGCCACGGCCGTGATGCAGCGCTGCGCGGATCTGGGTCTGCTGCTGCTCACCTGCGGCACGGCACACAACGTGATGCGCTGGATCCCGCCGCTGGACGTCACCACCGACGAGGTGGCCGAGGCGCTCGCCATCTTCGAGGAGGCCCTCGGCGCCTCCTGACCGGTAACATCCATCCGTGCCCACGCCCATGTCGGCCTTGCCTGAACCGCTGCCGCCCAAGCCCATCGACCGCCTGTTGACGCCGTTCCGCTCCTTCTTCCGGTTGGAAGCGGCCGGCGGACTGGCCCTCATGGCGGCAGCGGCGATCGCTCTCATCTGGGCGAACTCCCCGTTCGCGGCCTCCTACGAAGAACTCTTCTCGACCCCCTTCACCATCGGGTTCGAGGGCCTGGCCATCTCCAAGGCTCTCGTCCTGTGGATCAACGACGGCCTGATGGCCATCTTCTTCCTGATCGTGGGCCTGGAGATCAAGCGCGAGATCCTCATCGGCGAGCTGGCCTCGCCGCGCAGAGCGGCTCTGCCCATCGCCGCGGCCCTGGGTGGGGCCGTCGTGCCGGCGGCCATCTACCTGGCCATCAACGCGGGTGCCGGCGAGCCGGCCAACCGCGGTTGGGGCATCCCCATGGCCACGGACATCGCTTTCGCGCTGGGCGTGTTGGCACTCCTGGGCAGCCGGGTGCCCATCGGTCTCAAGGTCTTCGTGACGGCTCTGGCCATCGTGGACGATCTGCTGGCGGTGCTGGTCATCGCCTTCTTCTACACGGACGACCTGTCCATCGAGGCGATGTTCGCAGCGGCGGGCATCGTGGTCGCACTGATGGCCGCCAACCTCCTGGGCATCCGTCGCCTCAGTGTCTACGCCGTGCTCGGCGTGGCCCTTTGGGTGGCCTTCCTCCAGTCGGGCATCCACGCCACCATCGCGGGGGTGTTGTTAGCCCTGGCCATCCCGGCTCGGACGCGCGTGGACGCCCGCGGCTTCGTGGATCGCGGCCGTGAGTTACTGGATCGAGTCGAAGGTCCCCACGAGGGTGCAGCCAGTCCCGAAGACGTCGATCTGCGGACGGACCATGAGCGAACGGCGGCCATCTGGCAGCTGGAGGACCTCGCGGAAAAGGCCCAGGCTCCGATGCAACGTCTGGAGCACGGGCTGCACCCCGGCGTGGCCTTCGTCATCGTGCCCATCTTCGCGCTGGCCAATGCCGGGGTCGTGCTGGGCGAGTCGGTCGGGCCGGCCCTGAGCAGCTCCGTGGCGTGGGGTATCGCTTTCGGTCTCATCGTGGGCAAGCAGGTGGGCATCCTGGCTGCCTGCTGGCTCATCGTCCGCTCCGGCCTGGCGCGGCTTCCGAGTGGCGTCACATGGCGCCACGTCTACGGTGCCAGCTGGTTGGCGGCCATCGGCTTCACCATGTCGCTGTTCGTGGGGGAGCTAGCCTTCGCGGGAACGGAGGTCCTGGAGGTGGCCAAGATCGGCATCTTCGGCGCATCCGTGCTGGCCGGTGTGATGGGCTATCTCTTGCTGCGCTTCACGACGCGGCCCGGCAGTGGTTGACCAGTCGCCCCACGCCCTCGATCTCCACGACCACCTCGTCGCCGTCACTGAGCATCCGCTTCGGATCGCGGAACCAGCCCACACCGGAGGGTGTGCCGGTGG
>JALZLU010000361.1 GCA_030858685.1 Chloroflexota bacterium
GTTGCCCGCTGGGGTGTGCTGGATGGCGTGACCACGAACCCGAGTCTCTACGCCAAGGTCGGCGGCGCCTACGAGGATATCCTGCGCGAGATCTGTGACCTGACCCCGGGCCCGGTCAGCGCGGAGGTCGTGGCGGAGGACGTCGAGGGCATGCTGCACGAGGGTCGGGCTTTCGCCCAGCTGGCGCCCAATATCGTGGTCAAAGTGCCCATGAGCGAGCCAGGCCTGGAGGCCATCTACCGGTTCGCGGAAGAGGGCATCAAGACGAACTGCACCCTCATCTTTTCCGCCAACCAGGGTCTCCTCGCGGCCAAGGCCGGAGCATCGCTGCTCTCGCCCTTCGTGGGCCGGCTCGATGACATCAACCAGGACGGCATGGAGGTCATCCGCGAGCTGGTGGGCATCGTGGAGCTGCACGACCTTGACTCCGAGGTGCTGGCCGCATCGCTCCGCCATCCACGACATGTGACCGACTGCGCACTGGCCGGCGCCCATGTGGCGACGCTCCCCTTCAAGATCCTCCAGCAGATGGTCAAGCACCCGCTCACGGACAAGGGCATCAAGACCTTCCGCGATGACTGGGACAAGGCCCGTCAGGTAGTGGCGGAGAAGACCGGGGAAGAGGCGGCAGTCGGCAGCGCGCCCACGCACTAAGCAGCGGGCGAACGCGCTCGGCATCCAGGGGTACCTTCGTCCAGCGGAGCCCTGATCATCGCCGCATAGCCTTCCGGGCGGCCGGCTACCAGGATGATGCCCTAGACCATTCGTGTCGGGGGATCGTCCTGCGTGCCACTTCTTAGCTCCGCGCCGGTGGCGCGCATCGTGCGCATCACTGCGGCCGTGGTGTTCCTCATCGGTGTCGCGGCCGTGCTCGGCTGGATCGCCGGGCTGGACGCCCTGAAGTCGATCGTGCCCGGCACGGTCGAGATGAAGATCAACACGGGAATCTGCCTAGCCGCGAGCGGCCTCGCGCTGTGGTCCCTGGGAGGCGTGGCCAGCCCCACGGACGGACGCCGGCGCGTAGGGTTCGCTAGCCTAGGGGCCGTCGCGGTCATCGCCGGCCTGACCCTGGTCCAGTACATCGCCCAAGTCGATCTGGGCATCGATCAGCTTCTGGCTTACGAAGGTCCCGGCGAGTTCGGCACCACCATCCCGGGACGGATGTCACCTCAAACGGCGATGAGCCTCCTGGCCATCGGCGCCGCCCTAGCGCTGGCCACCGCGGGGCGCGGGCGCAATGTCGTCGTCGTCCTGGCGCTGGTCCCGCTCGTTCTCGGTGTCCTGAACGGGATGGATCTGCTCTACGGGGCGAGCGCACCCCACGTTCCTGGCCGGATACACCCAGATGGCCACTCCCACCGCCGTGGCCTTCATCGCCATGGCCATCGGCACGGTGGCGATGCTGCCTGATGGTGGACCGCTCAAGAGGCTCGTCGGCGCCACCCCTGCGGCCTCGTCGGCGCGCCGCCTCCTTGCAGTGGCCATCGCTGTCCCGACGGTCACGGGCTGGCTGCGGCTGGAGGGCCAGCGTCTCGGTCTCTATGACACCGCATACGGTGTATCCATCACGACCGCCGTATTCATCGGGGTCTTCGCCATCGCGATCTGGCAGGTGGTGGGCCTGCTTGCGCGCGCGGACCAGCGTCGCAGCGAGGCGCTGCGCGAGACGGAGGCCGCATTGGCGCAGGCACGTGCGGCGCAGGCCGCCGCCGTGGAAGCCCAGGCGCGAGCCGAGCGAGCGGACCAGGCCAAGAGCGGGTTCCTCTCGCGCATGAGCCACGAGCTCCGGACGCCGCTCAACGCGATCCTCGGGTTCGCCGCCTACGACGAGGCGACACCGGCGGGAACGTCGCAGGTACCCGATAGGGGTCCCTGCCGCATCGTGTATGTCGAGGACAATCACTCGAACGTGCGCCTGATGGAGCGGATCCTGGCTCGCAGGCCGGGAGCCACGCTGACCGTCGCAGGTACGGGTGGACTGGGGATCGAGCTGGCCGGCAGTCTCCGACCCGATCTCGTCCTCCTGGATCTGCATCTCCCGGATCGCTCCGGTTGGGACGTCCTGCGCGCCATCCGAGAAGCTCCCGAGACCAAGGACATACCGGTCCTGATCGTCACCGCGGACGCCACTGACGGACAAGGCCGACGGGCTTCCCAGTCCGGTGCCGACGGCTACGTCACCAAGCCCATCGAGATCGCGGTCTTCTTCGAGGTCGTGGATGACATCCTGGCAGCCCGAGTCGTGGGGGCCTGAGGTCAGATGCGAAACGCCGGTATCGACGAGGAACGGCTGAGCGACGCGCGCATCCCGTGGTCGACGACCAGGACCCGAACCTGGAGCTCCTCCGGGCTCTGCTCGCCCGCGCGGGCTACCGCAACGTCGACGCTCTCAGCGATCCACTGCGGGCAGTCGAACAGGTGCGCGACTCGGCACCCGACCTCGTCCTGCTCGATCTGCATATGCCAGTACTTGACGGTCTCGCGCTCCTCCAGGAGCTGTCACAGGAGCCGGTGGCAGGAGGACACCTGCCGATCATCGTGCTCACGGCGGATGTCGACCCGTCGGCGCGACGTCAGGCGCTCGCGCTCGGTGCCGACGACTTCCTGACCAAGCCGTTCGACCTCGCGGAGGTGCTGCTGCGCTGCCGCAACCTGCTGGAGACGCGTTTCTTACATCTGGACCTCGAAGCGCAGAACCGAAGGCTGACCGGTGAGGTCGAAGAAGGGGGGCGAGAGCTGGCGCGCCAGCACGAAGCAGCGGCGGACATCACCGCCTCGCTTCGTGCCCTTGAGCCGGGTGCCGATCCCGAGGCCGCGGCCGGGATGTTCTGCGATCGGCTGGTCGCGCTGGCGGACTTCGATGCGGTGGGCCTCATCGCGTTCGGGACGGACTCCAGCGCCCATGCCGTCGCAGCGGCGGGCGCTGACAGCGTCGCATCGCTGGCGAATCAGGCCCTCCCGCGGCAGCGGGCGGAGCACATGATCGAGCGGGCCAGGGATGGTGCCTGGGCCGAGGACATCGGCCCCAGCCGCAACCCATGGGAGGCCTCGCTCTGCGATGCTGGGCTTCGCTCCGGGATCTGGGCTCCGCTGGAGATCGACGGCGAACTCCTGGGCATCCTGACGGTGGCCACAGCGTCGGAGGATGCGGCGTCGTTCCAACGTCTGCTGCCACGGGTGGTCGACTTCGCGGCCATCGCCCGTGTGGCGGTCGGCCCGGCACTCTGCGCGGTCCGGCAGCGGGCCCGTTCCCGCGACGCGATCACGCGCTTGATCGAGGAAGGTAACTTCAGTCCCGTCTTCCAGCCGATTGTCGATATGGCCGATGGCCGCATCCTGGGCCATGAGGCGCTGACACGGTTCGGGGATGGCATCCCCCCTGACCGACGGTTCGCCGAGGCCGAGCGGGTCGGGCTGGGCCTGGCCCTCGAGGAAGCGTGCCTGCGTGCAGCCATCATCGCCGCTGACGCGCTGCCGGCGAGCACGTGGCTCAGCCTGAACGTGTCGCCCGAGATGGTGCTCAGCCCCACCGTCCTGGCCGAGGTCCTTGAGTCGGCACGCCGGCTGGTGGTCCTGGAAGTGACAGAGCACCGCCAGATCGAGGACTACGGGCGCTTTCGTGATGCGCTCGCCCGCTTCGGCGGCAAGGTGAGACTGGCCATCGACGATGCCGGTGCGGGTTTCGCGAGCTTCCGCCACATAATCGAGCTGCGTCCCGATTACGTGAAGCTGGACCTCCAGCTGATACGGTCCGTCCAGGACGATCCGATCCGCCAGGCCTTGGTCGCGGGGCTGCGCTACTTCTCCACGAAAACGGGTTGCACGCTCATCGCCGAGGGGATCGAGACAGAGGGCGAGCGGGCCGCGTTGCAGGCTCTGGGGGTCACGTTCGGGCAGGGCTATCTCCTGGGGCGACCGGCGGCCATCCAGCCGATGGAGGTTCCCGCGCGAACCTCGGCGGATGGCCCTATCGCCGTGTCGGGTGGTCCCTTTCGGTCATCGCGCTGGGCAGTCGACGCGGGTTAGGCTGGGTCATGACCTCTCCTGCCCGTGGTCTCGGGCTCGCGCCCGCGAGCCTCGCCGTCGCCGCCCTGGTCCCCCTCCCGGTAACGCCGCGACGGTGGCGAGTGCTGCTCCTGCTCGCTGGCCTGGCTGCGCTCGCAGGCATCTTCATCTTGACCGCGATCGACGCCGGGGGCCAGCGAGCCGTGTGGGAGAACCTGCACTGGACGGTCGCCCCCATCATGGGCATCGCCGTGACCGCTGCCCGGCTTCGCGGATCGCCCACGGCTGACCGGCGCGCACTGTGGTCGATCATCGCGGGATTGTCGCTGTTTCTCCTTGGGCAGCTCACCTGGATGGCGCAGATCATGCTCGGTATCTTCACCGTGCCCGCGCCATCCGATCTCTTCTTCCTCCTGAGCGGCCTGCCCATCGCCGCGGCGTTCGTGCTGAGTGCGCTCGAACGCCTGGATCGAGGGGAGCGAGTCGCCTTGATCCTCGATGTCCTGACGGTCTTCGCGGCGCTGGTGGCGGTCACCGTCTCCAGCTCGGGGCGATCACGGAGAGCGTCGACGCCTGGGGCGCAGTGACCTTCCTGGCTTACCCGGTGGCCAATCTCGCGGCGGCGGGCGGCGGCCTGGTGGCGCTGCTCGCGCTGCGTATCCGCCCGACATTGGGCGGCGCCTATCTCGTCCTCCTGGGCCTGGCGCTGCTCGGCCTGGCGTGGGTCGTCTGGGTGAGGGAAGCCCTCACAGCGTTCCCGGCGGCGGGCAGTCTGATGAATTATGCCTTCTCCATCGCCCTGGCCATCGTGGCCGTAGGCGCCGCGACCTGGTCGACTGAAGCCATGTCCGAGGGCCGTTGGGCCCGTTGGGCGTCGGCGGTCGTGGCGATGATCCCCATCGGGGCCCTCGTCATCGGCGTGGTCCTGATCACTCTCGATTCCGACCTCGGACCAGCCGACGGTTGGCTGTCGCTGGCGGTGGCCGTCACGGTCGTGCTGGCTGTCGCGCGCCAAACGATCCTGCTCCGGGAGCGCACCCTCGGGCTGGCCCGCGAGCGGGTGTCCGCGGGACGCGAGCGGACCGTCGCGGCCCGCGCGCTTGAGGCGGAGGTGACTGCGGAGGCGGCGCTCGAAGCCTACCGGCGGAGTGAGGAGCGCTACCGGACGGTCGCCGAT
>JALZLU010000200.1 GCA_030858685.1 Chloroflexota bacterium
CGGCATCGGCTCGGCGGGACCGGGCTCGGCCTTCACGTCATCGTCTGCGGGCTGCTCGGCACGGACAAGGGTCAGGCGCTCCCCCAGCGACACTTCCGGCGGGCGGTCACCCAGATCCGGTCTGACCGTCGTGGGCCGCTTCACAGGTGCGGTGCCACGCTCGCTTCGCGTCGGGGCGGCCTTGGTCTTTCGGCGGCGTGGTCGAGACCGGGCGCTGGCCAGCTCCTCGGCCGCCTGCTCGGGCGCTTCGAGTTCGCCCGCGGCCAGACCGCGGTCCTCGTCGGCGATGTGGCGTGCGGGTGGGCCGATGCGATCCACCAGGGCGCGCTGCTGGGTGCGCACGATGGTGTCGCAGATGCGCTCCACCTCGGTCTCCAGCCACAGCGCCGTGTGAGAACCGGCCGAATAGTCCGCCTCACCGAAGGCCTGGATACGGCCCTGGCGCTGAAGCTCCTTGATCTGCAGGAACTCGCCGCGCGAATCGCGACCGTAGACGCCGAACGTGGCGCCACCGCTTCCCCCCACGAGCGAGAAGGCAGGGATGTCTGAGGGGCCATCGGCCACATAGATCATCCGCTCGAAGGGCACGCGACGGTCGCGGGGTGCCATGGCCGCGTTGACGTCGATCTCCCGGGGATACTTGTTGCTGCCCTTGTTGACCTCGAAGATGGCCCGTGTCTTGGAGGTGTTGTCGATGAGGTAGCCGACCTCCGTGATCTCCCCCGCGGGACGCGCTCGCCCGACCCGCATCGGCGCGTTCTCCTCCGCCGGGAAGAGCGCCTGCTGCTCGCCGCGCAGGTAGCCCGGCGGGTGCGGCGTATCGATGAACTCGCAGGCCCAGACATCCTCGACGAAGGGCGCGATGGCGCTGCCCAGGATCATCTGGCGCAGGCCGTTGGACACGACGTAGTGCTCCAGGCGGATGTCGTGCTGGCGATAGAGCGGATCGTCCGCCACCCGACGCCGCATGCGCTCGAAGAAGTCGGGCAGGCCCGGATAGAAGGTCAGCGCCCCGCCGAGCCGGCGCAACAGATCGTTGGATAGCCCGGCCATGGCACCGGCTCGAACGTACTCGAGCAGGTGGTGGAGATAGACCACGTCGGTCGAGACGCGCAAGCTGCCGTGACGGCGGTACCAGTCGGGGAGGGCGTTGACCTCGCGCCAGAACTCGACCTCGTCGATCCCGAAGTGGCGCAGCAGCGGCCGCTGCATGTAACCCGGGATGAGGGTCTTGTCGAAGTCCCAGATGATCGCGACGGTGTGCTGGAACCAGAGCGAGTCCGTCGTGGCGCGTTCGGGAGCCATGGGCGGCGCATCGTACACGGCTGCGCGGTCAGTCGGAAGTGCGGAAGCTCGTGCTCCTGCCGGAGCGAGTTGCGCCCGATGAGCGCGAAGGCGGGCGTCGCAACCCCGAACGACCGGACGAGCCGGACGACCGTCCCGAACGGCCATCGACCTCTGCCGAGCGCGGGGCGCCGATGGCCGGCTCGAAACCGCGCACGATGCGCACGCGCAGGTCCCGCTTCAGCAGCCGGTTGATCGACTTCAGGTCATCCTCTTCGTCCAGCGAGACAAGGGAGATGGCACGTCCCGGCGATCCGGCGCGACCGGTACGGCCGATGCGGTGGATGTAGTCCTGGGCCTGCACCGGCAGCTCGAAGTTGATGACCTGGGGCAATGCCTCGATGTCCAGGCCGCGGGCGGCCACGTCCGTGGCCACCAGGACGCGTACCTCGCCGGATCGGAAGGAAGCCAGCGCCCGCTCCCGTTCGGGCTGGGAGCGATCCCCGTGGATGGCCACGGCCTCGATGCCCGTTCGGTCCAGCCAGGAGGCCAGCCGCCCGGCCATGATCTTGGTGCGCGTGAAGACCAGCACCTGGCGCAGCTCACGGGTGCGCACCAGGTGTGCCAGCAGCTCGCGACGCTTGAGCGCATCGACCAGGTAGACGACCTGCTCGACCATCTCCGCGGAGGTCACGGCAGGCTCGATGTCGACTTCGGCGGGGTCGCTCAGGATGGTCCCTGCCAGACGTCGGATCTCCGCCGAGAAGGTGGCCGAGAACATCAGGTTCTGGCGCCTGGCGGGCAGCAGGGCGATGATCCGGCGGATGTCATCGATGAAGCCCATGTCCAGCATCCGATCGGCTTCGTCGAGCACCAGGATCTCGACCTGGCCCAGGTTGACGGTCCGGCTTCCGGCGTGGTCGAGCAGGCGACCGGGAGTGGCCACGAGGATCTCCACGCCGCCCGAGAGTGCCTTGTCCTGCGGGCCCATGGGCACGCCGCCGTAGACCACGGTGGAGCGCAGGGGCAGGTGGCGGCCGTAGGCGCGGAAGCTCTCCTCGACCTGGACGGCCAGCTCGCGCGTGGGCGTGACGATGAGCGCCCGCACGGGATGACGCGCCGGGGAGAAGCTGGAGTTGGCCTGTGGCTTGAGGCGCTGCAGGATGGGCAACGCGAAGGCCGCGGTCTTGCCCGTGCCGGTCTGGGCGCGGCCCAGCAGGTCGCGGCCTTCCAGGACCAGGGGGATCGCGCCGAGCTGCACCGGGGTCGGCTCGGTGTAGCCCTCGTCGGCCACGGCGCGAAGGAGCTCAGGGCTGAGCCCGAGCGTGTCGAAGGTCAAGATCCCGATCTCCTGGGGTTACGTGTCAAGGGCAGAGCCTGGGCCGGCTCGGGGCTGTCCGTCGCCGCAGTCTACAGGCGGGCGCCGTCAGCTGAGCTCTCGCCCACCGGCGACTCCCGCGCCAGGACGCGCTCGCTCGCGGGTCTCGCCGGATTCACCCATCGGCCGGTGACTCGCGATGTGGGTGCAGGCGAAAGGCCGGACCGCGTCCCAGTCTCTCGGCGGGTGTTCCGTATCGAAGGATGAGCGCGGAAATGGCCGCGGCGAAGGCGCTGCCTTCCAG
>JALZLU010000443.1 GCA_030858685.1 Chloroflexota bacterium
ACACGGACGCGCCCGCCGGCGCCAGCCACGAGATCCACTGGTAGCCGCAGTCTCTGGTCGCCGCGGTGTCTGGTCGCCGCGGTGTTCTGGGCGCGGCGCGGAGCTGGATATCGCGCCGAACGTCACCCATGGCCGGCGGCCCAGACGCGTCCGATACAAAGCTGCAACCCGTTTGCGATGCGCTGCGAATGGGACGGCCCACGCTGTGCCGTGCCTGGGCCGTAGCCTTGCGCGGCGTGTCGCTGTAGTCGCGCGCAGGGAGGTCCGAGATGATCGAGCACGATCCGTCGACGGTCGAGGAGGGCTGGGAGGTCTGCGGTCTTGACGGCCGCAAGATCGGTACGGTCAAGACATCGCAGCGGGACGCGCTGGTGGTCGAAAGTGGGACGCTCTTCAAGAGCGAGGTGCACGTCCCCGTGTCGTACATCGAGGGCATCGCCCAGGAGCGTGTGACCCTCTCCGTGCCCAGCGACAAGATCGAATCGATGGGCTGGGAGAAGCCGCTGGAGGAACGTACCGTGACCGACGAGAACGGCCAGGATCAGGCACCCGGCAGCGCCCGCATCGGCACGTCCGAGCCCGATATGCACGAGCCGGTGGCGACGACCGACGGCACCGAGCCGGGCTGGGTCGATGCGTCAGCGGACACCGGGTCCCGCGACCGTGCGGGCAGTACTTCGGTGGCGGCACAGGCGACGGAGCCCACGGGCGACCAGACGGCGCCTGTAGCGCGACCTGCGGACGCCCTCAAGGACTCGACTGCCACGCGCGCGGATACGACGACGATGACCGGTGCCGGTTACGGTGCCGGGGCGGGCGCCAGCTCGGCGGGCAGTCTCGGCGCACGGAGTGGACCAGACGCGCAGGATGATCGCGCTGGCGGCTCGGGCCGTGGCGGGACCAGCGACCTGGCGCCGCCCGCCGAGACCCAGGAGCGCCCAGACCCGAGCTGATCCGTCGCGGCGTTCAGCGTGAGCCGCGCCACTCGACATTGGGGTCGCTGCGCTCAGAGCCTGCCGCCGTCCTCCGCGCCATGCCGCCAGAGGATCCGGCTACTCGTGCTGGACGTCCAGGATGATCTCCACTTCCTGCGGCGCTGACTGGAACGCCCAGCCTGCAGCACTCAGACGATGGCAACCCTCGCCCGTCACGCCGATGACGGCCCGCACCGTGCCATCGTCCGTGGTCACGTCCAGTTCCTGGATCGAGGTCAGGCTGGGGCTGCCGTCGAACTCGGTGGGTAGCTGGATCGGCCCCTCGAAGCTGAGCACGATGGCCCGATCCCCCGAACCAGGTGCCGGCAGGCCGTAGCGCTCGGTCACCTCACTGCCGCTCATGCTCTCGACGGTCACGATCGTCCCGCGCGGCGCATCCGTGCGGCGCAGTTGGAGCACGAGCGCTAGTTGATCGAACCCGCCCCGCGGGCCCCAGCGGGACCGCACCAGGCGCCAGCCCGACGAAGACGAATCGGCCACCGAGGCGGTCTCGCAGGTGAATCCCGTGGCAGCGGGCGGCATGGTCGAAGGAGCGGGCGAGGCAGAGGGGACCACGCCGGGCGTGGCATCCGGCGAGCCGATGGGCCCGGAAGGCGAAGCGCCTGGGCCGGGGCTGGTGTCGAGCGAGGCTGATGGCGCGGAGCTTCCCGACGCGATGGGCGACGGATCGAGACTGGCCGCACTGCGTCGCGTGGGCGAGCTGTCGTCGCCCCCGGGCAAGAGGCCGCTGTTGGCCGCCACGAAGCCCACACCACCCAGCAGGGCGATGGCCACCACGGCGGTGAGCAGGCTGCTCAGCGAGGTACCCTGTCGCGCATCCAGCGCCCGTCGGGTCGTGGTACCCAGGACCGGGTCGGTGGGGCGGCCGAGGGGGGTCCCGCACCAGCGGCAGAAACCGGCCGCGGCTCCGTTGGGCGAGCCGCATAACGGGCAGCGAACTTGTCCGCTGCGCGAGTCGGCTGCCATCCAGGGCGCTTTTCGGCCGCGTCCGCCGCGCTGGGGAGCCGTGCCGCCGGGGTCCGTCATCCCGTCGATGGTCGCACAGGTGCGCCCGGATGGCCGGTGTGGCTCAGTCCGTCGCTCCGCGAAGTGCCTGCATGGCCGGGATGATCTCGCGGCCGTACACCTTGAGCGTCTCTTCCTCGTCGCCGTTCATGAGGTAGATGTTGAACTGCGTCACGCCCGCCTCGGCCAGGGCCGTGAGCTTCTCGCGATGCCCGTCGACGCTGCCGATGACGGTGAACCGATCGACCACCTCATCCTCCACGAAGGTGGCGTTGCTCGAGCCCACCTCCGCGTGATGGAGATAGTCGTAGCCCTCGCGTTCGTTGATGTACCCGGTGAGCGACTCGGGGAGCTGCTCTCGCGGGTACTTGTTGACCAGGTCCACGACATGATTGGAGACCAGCGCCGGGAACCAGCGCACCCGCTCGCGAGTCGCGTCGCGCGGTCCCACATGGGCCGGTGCGGCCGCCATCACCTCGATCGATGCCGGGTCACGGCTGGCCGCGCGCGCGGCGTCGTGGAGCTGGGCGACGAACCAGCGGATCAGGTCCGGATCCGCGACCTGCAGGATGACCCCGTCGGCGATGCGCCCGGTGAGGTCCAAAGCCTTGGGGCCGTAGCCGGCGATCCATACGGGTAGCCGGTCGCCGGGGGACCAGGGGAGCTTGATGTCCGTGCCGTCGGAGTCGGCCGAGCGTCCCTCGACCAGTTCGCGGATGAGTCTAGTGGCCTCGCCCAAGCGCGCCATGGTGGTCGGCGGCCGGCCCTCCACACGCCGCGCCGAGTCGCCGCGACCGATGCCCAGGTCCATGCGCCCGCCGGAGAGCTCGTTGAGGAGGGCCAGGCTGGATGCGGTGACCGATGGCTCGCGTGTGGCGGGATTGGTCACGCAGGTGCCCAGTCGCATGCGTGTGGTGGCCTGGGCCATCAGCGTCAGCAGGGGGTATGGATCGCGCCAGAGCACGTGCGAGTCGAACAGCCAGCCATAGTCGAAACCGGCCGCTTCGGCTTGCTTCGTGAGCGCGATCGTGCGCTCGATGGAGTGGTCGGGCTTGAGCGTGAAGCCGAACTTCATCGGACGGCCCCGTCCCTAGGGCCGGACGAGGTCGTCGTAGGCGTCGGGCCGGCGGTCGCGATAGAACTGCCACGTCTGGCGGACCTCCTGGATCTTGTCCAGGTCCATCTCGCGGATGAGCAGCTCCTCCTTGTGCGCGTCGCCCAGATCGCCGATGAACTGGCCGCGCGGGTCGGCGAAGTAGCTCTGTCCGTAGAAGTCGTTATCGCCCAGGTCCTTCTCGATGCCCACCCGATTGATGGTTCCCACGAAGTAGCCGTTGGCCACGGCGTGGCTGACCTGTTCGATGCGCCAGAGGTACTCAGACAGCCCGCGCGAGGTGGCCGAGGGGATGAAGACCATCTCCGCGCCATTCAGGCCGAGGGCTCGCGCGCCTTCCGGGAAGTGCCGGTCGTAGCAGATGTAGACCCCGACCTTGCCCACGGCCGTCTCGAACACGGGGTAGCCCAGGTTCCCGGGGCGGAAGTAGTACTTCTCCCAGAAGCCCTTGACGTGCGGGATGTGCGTCTTGCGGTACTTGCCGAGGTACGAGCCATCGGCGTCGATGACCGCGGCCGTGTTGTAGTAGATACCGGCGGCCTTCTCATCTTCCTCGTACATGGGCACGATGAGCACCATGCCGGTCTGCTTGGCCAGGTCCTGCATGCGCTTGGTGGTGGGGCCGTCGGGGATGAGCTCCGTGTACGAGTAGTACTGCGGATCCTGCACCTGGCAGAAGTAGGGGCCGTAGAACAGCTCCTGGAAGAGCATCACCTGCGCACCCTGCTTGGCCGCCTCGTGCGCGTACTGCTCGTGCTTCTTGATCATCGATTCCTTGTCGCCGGTCCACTCCGCCTGGAGCAACGCGCCGCGCACGATACGGGGCATCCCTTGAGCCTCCCTCGGTGTCTGGAACGGGCCGTGTCAGGCCGTTCGTTGGAGCCGGCCTCGCTGTCACGGCAGCGTCAGTCGCCGGTCGGATGAGGTCGTCGAGTCGAGGCGTCAGCTTACACCGAGGCCGCGCGAGCCCGGGCACTGGCCGGCACCGGCGGTGGCCGGGTTGGCGGCGGCTCTGTAACGCAGCTGGGAGGGTCGCTCCGGTACGACCATGGCGCATCTTCCGCGACTGCTTTCAGGCTCGTGGGCGAGGACATCGCTCCTGACAACGGAGGTACGAACCATGGACGACCGAACCGACCGCGCCGCGACAACGGACGAGACCCAGGCTCCCGAGCAGAGCGGTAGGGAGGCTGGCCCGTCCGGAACCTGGGGAGGCGGCACCGCCGAAGGTGCACAGGGCGGGCAAGGCGCCCAGGGCGGCGAAGGCGGGCAAGGTGGCTACGGCGGCGGGTCGACCGGCTTCGATGAACCGCCCGCGCAAGGCTTGGGTGGTGAGACATCGACCGGCCCGGGTGCCAACGCGGACCTTGATGATCCGGCCCTTCGCGATCCGGCCGGCCTCAAAGGCTCGGAAGGCTCGGCCTCCGGCGACGCGGCCACGGGATCGGCCAGCAGCGAGGCGGGCATGAGCGACGAGGAGATCGAGGAGCAGCCGCGCGGTGCGTGACCCGGGCCCCGGCGAGGTGACGGGCTCGCGCTAGCCGCCCTCGGCCTTCAGCGCAGCCAACCGGCTGCGCAGGCGGACCTCGATCGAATGGTACCGACCATCCCCGGCGAGGTTGTCCAACTCGCACGGGTCACCGGACATGCCCTTGGTCCACTCCCAGCAGGGGCCGTTCGAGACGTCGTAGAGTTCGCGCTCGCCCGTCCCGTATTCCACGTAATGCCAGCGGCAGCCACCTGACGACTCGAGCGCACAACCGGCGCCAGCCAGCTGCGACTGGCCCGACGTCGCGACAGCGAACCAGGGCGGGACACGTTTATTGCCATCCGGCATGTCCGTCATGAACGCATCCCGTTCCACACCACCGCTCCCCGTCAGCCAAGGCACGAGGCTCTGCCCGTCAGGTTCGACCTGTCCGTTGGGATATGGGCCCAGGGTGCAGCCCGCCAGCTCACACAACGTGGGCGCCAGGTCGATGTTGAGCGCGGGCGCCGCGATCTCTCGGGGCTCGTGCCCCAGGACCTCGGGCCAGGCGGCCAGCAACGGGACCTGTGTGGCATAGGGCGTCCTCTTTCCCGGGAGACGATGCGCTCCGAAGTTCATGCCGTTGTCGCTGGTGAGCACCAACAGCGTGTTGGCCAGGCGACCCTGATCGGAGAGTTCGTCGCGCAGTGCTCCCACCAGATCGTCCACCGCCAACAGCGTTCCGCAGACGTCGGTCAGATCCCATCCGGCGTCTGGCAGCCGGGGGCGGGAGCGCACATAGGCCGGCTTATCAGAGACATCCTTCTCGTTGTAGTTCGGTGGCGCCCATGCTGGGATCGCCTCACAGCCCGGATGGTCCTGGTGCCGCGGCGCCGGGATGGTGGGCCCGTGAGGCGCAAAGGCCGAGACGACCCCGAACAGTGGCTGACCGGCCGGGGCGCGCTGGAGGGCGTTCACGGCCTTGCGGCTCAGGACATCGGTGCCGTAGTCCGCCGGATCGGAGCCCTGCACCTGCGGCCTGGGGTTCCCGTTGTTCCAGATGCGGTAGTCGTAATAGCCAGGCTCCATGGCGTGGAAGCGATCCCAGCCCGGTGGCACGTAGGGTGCGATGTCGACATACCCGTTGAGATACTTTCCCGCCCAGAACGTGAAGTAACCAGCGTCCTGTACCTGGGTCGCCACGGTCATCGAGTCATCGAGAAGGGACACGTCGTTCCGGGTCACGCCATGGTTGAAGGTATGGAGCCCGGTGAGGAAGCCGGCTCGGCCGGGGCAGCACAGCGGAGATTCGGCGTGGGCGTTGCTGAAGGTCAACCCGCCCTCCACGAACGTTCGCCGGATGTTCGGCATCAGCTGCAAGAGGCGTCCATCGATCTGAGGCAGGTCGTCCAACAGGACCACCACGATGTCTGGGCGTCCAGCCGCGGCGTTGACGCCCGCCGCAGGCGACCGCTCCCCGCCCGTGGGCCCGGGTGCGGCTGTGGCAGCTGAGCCGCTGAGCGCAAGGATGATGAGTGACAGGAAGAGCGCGCGGCCGTGCATATTGACCCCCCTACGCTCGAGCTGGGGCTCGAGCCTTCACGTCGACCCTCCTGACCGGGCGCCGGGGGTCTGGCTCATTCTCCTGCTCCACGCAAGCCCCCCGCATGCGATGCTGAAAGCGACAGGTGCAGGCGCCATCGGAGGAGGCAGGAGCGATGACCGACGACCGCTGGGGGGACGCCACGGCCGCGTTGCTGCGCCGCACCAGCGAGCTGGCCACCGAGTACTT
>JALZLU010000447.1 GCA_030858685.1 Chloroflexota bacterium
CGCCTTGGCCGTGCTCGCCTTGGCAGCGGCGGGCTTCTTCGTGCTCGCCTTGGCCGTGCTCGCCTTGGCAGCGGCGGGCTTCTTCGTGCTCGCCTTGGCCGTGCTCGCCTTGCCGGCGGGCTTGGCCGCGGCGCTCGACTTGGCAGTATCGGTCGTGCCCTTCGTGGCCGTCTTCACCGTCGACTTGCTGCCAGCCGCCTTGGCCGGGGCCGTCGCCTTGCTGGTCGAAGGGGCTTTGGCCGTCGGTTCCTTGGCGGCCGTTGCGGCAGCCGCGGCCTGCTCCCGGCTGGAGCGGCTGAGCGCTGCGCGGGCCTTCCCGGCAGCCGTCTGCTCACCCTTGGCCTTCGAGGCTCGGCCGGCCGCGATGCGCGCCTTGGCTTGCTTCGCTGCGGCGGTCTTGCCGGTCTGTCGCTGTGCCTTGGCCGGCGCTGCCAGGGTCTCGCCACCGAGGGCGGCGTTGATCTTGAGCATCAGGCGGCTCTTGCGGCGGTTGGCGGCATTTGGGTGGATGGCGCCCACCTTGGCCGCCCGGTCCAGCGCAGAGAGCGCCACCACGAGGGCCTCGCGCGTGGGCTCTGCCTCGCCTGCTTCAGCCGACGTGAGGGCCTTCGCGACGTAGGTCTTGGCGGCCGTGCGGCGCGGCTGAAGCACCGCTCGTCGATTGGCTGCCTGACGGACACGCTTGATGGCCTGCGGCGTCCGGGCGCCGGTCCAGGTACGAGACGAATGAGCCAAGTGGGATCCCTCGGGGTACTGGTCAGGGGTTGAGGCGCTTTGGGGGCGCGACGAATGATGGTAGCAGACGCTCGCCGATGGGAGCCTCGGCACTGACCCTTCGCTATACTCCGGCGGCCCATGGCCACCATTCCCCAGGCGCGCCTGCGCAACTTCTCCATCATCGCGCACGTGGACCACGGGAAGTCCACTCTGGCCGACCGCCTGCTGGAGCTGACGCACACCATCGACGCTCGCCAGATGACCAGCCAGGTCCTCGATTCGATGGACCTGGAACGCGAGAAGGGCATCACCATCAAGGCCCGCGCGGTGCGCCTTGAGTATCTCGCCGGAGATGGCCTGATCTATGGCCTCAACCTCATCGACACGCCCGGCCACGTCGACTTCAGCTACGAGGTCAGCCGGTCGTTGCAAGCCTGCGAGGGAGCCTTGCTGGTGGTCGATGCGGCTCAGGGCATCGAGGCGCAGACCCTGGCCAACGTCCACCTCGCCCTCGCGCAGGACCTGGTCATCGTGCCGGTCATCAACAAGATCGACCTGCCCTCCGCTCAGCCGGAGCTGGTGATGGAAGAGCTGGAGAACATCCTGGCCATCCCGCGCGAGGAGGTCGTCCTCGTCTCGGCCAAGGAAGGCACCAACATCGAGGCGGTGCTGGAGCAGGTCGTGGCCCGCATCCCACCGCCCAAGGGTGACCCTGCTGACCCCTTGCAGGGCCTCATCTTCGACTCCCACTACGACGTCTACAAGGGCGTCGTGGCCTATGTCCGTCTGGCCGCGGGCACCCTCCATGCGCACGAGAACGTGCGCCTCATGGCATCCGGGGCGGAGGCGGAGATCCTGGAGCTGGGCGTCTTCCGACCGCAGTTGGTGCCCGTGCCCGTGCTGGGACCGGGCGACGTGGGCTACGTGGCCACAGGCCTGAAGAGCGTCCGCGACTGCCAGGTCGGCGACACCATGACCGCCGCCAAGCGACCCGCCGCCCAGCCGCTACCGGGCTACAAGAAGGCCAAGCCGCTCGTCTTCGCGGGCATCTACCCGCTGCGTGGCGAGGAGTACGGGGAGCTGCGGGAGGCGCTGGAGAAGCTGCACCTGAACGACGGCTCCATCAGCTATCAGCCCGAATCGTCGGTGGCCCTGGGCTTCGGGTTCCGCTGCGGGTTCCTGGGCCTGTTGCACATGGAGATCGTGCAGGAGCGGCTGGAGCGCGAGTTCGCGTTGGACCTCATCGCCTCCGCGCCATCGGTGGAGTACCTGGTCACGCTCATCAACGAGCGTGGCGAGGTCAGCGTCGACAACCCTTCCCGGCTGCCGCCCATCGGTGACATCGAGACCATCGCCGAGCCCTGGGTGCGCGCCACGGTGGTCACGCCCAGCAGCTACATCGGCACGCTCATCGAACTGGCCACGGGCCACCGGGGATCGTTCGAGAACATGGAGTACCTGGACGCGCAGCGCGTGCTGCTCACCTTCGAGCTGCCCCTGGCCGAGATCATCATCGACTTCTACGATCAGCTGAAGAGTCGCAGCCAGGGCTACGCCTCGCTGGACTACGAGTCGATCGGATATCGGCCCGGCAACCTGGTCCGCCTGGACGTCATGGTGGCCGCGGAGCCGGTCGATGCGCTCTCTCTCATCGTGCATCGCGACCGTGCCCAGACCGAAGGGCGGCTGCTGGTGGAAAAGCTCAAGGAGCTCATCCCGCGCCAGATGTTCGAGGTGCCCATCCAGGCCGCCATCGGCTCCAACGTCATCGCGCGCGAGACGATCAGGGCGATGCGCAAGAACGTCCTGGCCAAGTGCTACGGTGGCGACATCTCGCGAAAGCGCAAGCTGCTGGAGAAGCAGAAGGAGGGCAAGCAGCGGATGAAGCGGGTCGGTTCCGTGGAGATCCCCCAGGAGGCGTTCCTGGCGGTCCTGCGCACTGGGGGAGGCGGTTGATGGAGGAATCCATCCGCTTCCTGCTGCTCATCGCCTTCGTCGGTCTGCTGTTGCTGCTGCGCTTCGATGCGCATCGCTTCGGGACGGCCGAGTACGACGATGAGCGGGCTCGGGGCGGCCTGCGCCTCTGGTTCCGCCGGCTGGCCTGGTATGTGATGGGCGTGATCCTGGTCGTGGCCGTCTTCCTGGTCCATCCCTTGCCCATCTCGGAGCTGCGCCTGGACCTGGGCACGGACCGTCAGGAAGCGATCGGCCTGGGTCTCCTCTTCGGGGTCGGCGGGACGCTGGTCGCGTTCGTCCTGGCCTGGTACCGATACCGCCGTTTCCGCCTGCCGCCCGCTCGCCACTACCCCGGTGCCATCGTCAACTGCATCGGCACGGCCTTCCTGGACGAGGCGCTCTTTCGCGGCATCATCTTGGGCCTGACGCTGGCCTACGACTGGCCGGTCGAGCTGGCCATCGCCTTCCAGGCCGTGCTGTACGGGCTGGCCACGCGGCTCGGCGCGCCGGGACGCAGCCGCTCCATGCTGGCCATCTCCATCGGCGTGGGCGCGGTGGCCGGCTTCCTGACCGTCGAGACGGCCGGCATCGGTGCGGCCTTCGTGGGCCACGCTGTGACGCGCTTCGCCGTCTTCATGGCCACGGGGCACGCCGGTCAGGTCCGGCCGCGGGGCTACGAGCCGGAAGAGGAGCTGGGCCACTCGCTGCCACCGGAGGGCTGGGAGATCGTGGTCGATCCGCGCGTCGCGCCGGATGTGCCGGCCGAACCCGGCCGGCTGCGGCAGGTCCGGCCCGGCTGACGCCCATCGCCGTGCAGGCCATTCCCCCCATCGCGCTCTACATCCACGTCCCGTTCTGCCTCTCGTTGTGTCCGTATTGCGACTTCGTGGTCTACAGCGGCCGCGACGCGCGCGGCCCGGCCAGCCGGGTCGACGCCTTCGTCGCCGCGGTGCTCGTCGAGCTCGAGTTGCGTGCGGACGCGATCGAAGAGCGCTTCGGTGCAGCGCGCCCGGCCCTCGCCAGCGTCTACCTGGGCGGCGGCACGCCCTCGCTCTTGCCGGCCGCCCGGATCGGGTCCTTTCTGGAGCGAGTGGACCACCGCTTCGGGATGGCGAGGAGTGCGGAGGTGACCATCGAGGCCAATCCAGGACCAGCCGACCGTGGCGACCTGACCGGCTTCCGTGCGGCCGGCGTGAACCGGCTGAGCCTCGGGGTACAAAGTTCTGACCCGGCGGAGCTCAAGCGGCTGGGACGCCGCCACGGGCCGGCTGACGTGGTCGATGCCTTGGCTGCGGCCCGGTCGGCAGGCTTCGAGGATGTGTCAGTGGATCTGCTCTACGACGTGCCCGGCCAAACGCTCGCTTCGTGGGAGGCGACGCTCCAGGGGGTCGTGGATCTGGCCCCGGAGCACGTCTCGGCATACGCCTTGACCCTGGACGACCCAGAGGCCGAGTCCCTGACCGGTCCCAGCGGCGATCATCTGCCACTCCGAGCCGGCGCGCGAGCCTGGCGCGGTCGCGCACGCCGCGAGCAGGACGAGGACAGAGCATCCGAGCTTTACGACGTGGCTCGGACGCGACTTGATGCGGCCGGCTTCCAGGGCTACGAACTCTCCAACTGGGCGCGGCCGGGGCGGGAGTGCCGGCACAACCTGGCCTACTGGCAGCGCGCGCCGTACGAAGCGGTAGGACCTGGTGCGCACGCCTTCGACGGGGCCATGGAGCGCCGCTGGAATGCCGCGAGGCTCGATTCGTACCTGGCGGCGCTGCTGCCGAGCGATGGGACACCCGCGACGCTGCCGCCGGGCGGCACAGAGTTGGTGGACGAAGCCACTGGCCACGCGGAGAAGGTCATCCTCGGACTGCGCTTGACAGGTGGCGTGGACGCGGCGCTCATCGATGACCCGCTGCTGGCCTCAGGACTTCGGTGGGGCGTCGAGGTCGGGCTGGTGGAGCACGGCGGCGGCCGTCTTCGGCTGTCCGAGTCGGGGCGCCTGCTCAGCAATGAGGTCTTCTCGCGTCTCTTGCCCGATCCAGTGGGCTCCGAGTCCCTGTCTCGGGGAATGGCGGCGTGAGCACGACTCCAACGAGCACGCGCAAGCCCCAACGCCTTCGGCCCGGCGACACGGTGGCTGTCGTGGCGCCGGCAACACCCTGGGAGAGTCGCAGCGAGCTGCTCCGAGCGGTGGCCGGCCTGGAGAAGTGGGGCCTCACGGTCAAGCTGGGCGAACATGTCAATGACCGCCACGCGTACCTGGCCGGCCGCGACGAGGACCGCGCCGCCGACCTCAACGCCGCCTTCGCCGATCCGCAGGTAAAGGCCATCCTTTGTCTCCAGGGCGGTTACGGTTCGTCGCGCCTCATCCCCTTGCTCGATCGAGACGTGATCGCGGCCAACCCCAAGGCGCTGTGCGGCTACTCCGACATCACGTCGCTCCACCTGGCCGTAGCCGCCTGCAGCGACACCGTCACCTTCTATTCCAATGGTGCGAGCGGCGTCGGCGCGCATGAGACCTCCGACTTCTCGCGCGGCACGATGCACCGCGCCCTGTTCAGCGACGAGGTCTACGGCCCCGTCCCGCCCAACCCGGACGATCCGTACATCCGCACCATCACGGGCGGCACGGCGCAGGGCCGCCTCAGCGGCGGCTGCCTGACGCTGGTGCAGGCCACCATGGGCACGGACATCGAGATCGACACGGAGGGACGGATCCTCTACCTGGAGGATCTGGACATGCACGCCTACACGCTGGATACGGTCCTCACCCACTTCCGCAATGCTGGCAAGCTGGAGGCGGCTGCGGGCATCGTCCTCGGGGAGATGAAGAACGTCGGGTGGCGCGAGGACTACGCCTCGTTCATGCAGGACATGTCCGTCGAAGACGTGCTGGAGGAGGTCATCGGGCCGCTCGGTGTGCCCTGCATCTACGGGTTGCCCATCGGCCACGGCAAGCACCACGCCACGGTGCCCCACGGTGCGCAGGCGACCCTTGACGCTGACGCCGGCACGCTCACCGTGACCGAGATCGTCACGGCAGATCCGCCGGCCGAGTAGCGCTTGGGGGCAGGCTCAGGCGATACTGCCTCCATGTCAGGACCGCCGCGCTTCTCCGTCGTCCTCGGCTTCGTCCTGACGTTCGCGGTCGCAGCGCCCGTTACGACGACTGGGCCACAACGGCTCCGGGCCGCTGGATGAAGCGCAACGCTTGGCGCTATGGCTTCCTGATGACGTATCCCAAGGGCAAGCGGTCCGAGAGTTGCTACAGCTACGAGCCGTGGCATTACCGCTATGTGGGGCGTGAGACCGCGGCTGCGGTGCGGGAGCGACGCGTGACGCTGCGCCGATATCTGTGGGAGACGTGGGAAACGGCTCCGTCTTGAGGCCCGGCGCGGATCGCGTCAGGCATCTTCTGAAGCTCGTCGTGGTCGGGGCAGTGGTTTGGGGTTGCGCGGCCTCGCCTCCGCCGGTCTTGTCTCCGAGTCCGGTCGCGGAGTCTCCGAGTGGCGGTCCACAGCCGCCCTCATCCGCGCCTCGACCGTCCGGAACGAACGTGACCCCCGGGGCCTCGGCGACCCTTCGGGTTGAGCCGTCGCGGCCTCCCACGACGGCCGAGCCGTCGCCGACTGCCAGGGCCGACCCTACGCCGACCGCCACGACGGTCGAGCCACTGCCGACCGCCACCATCGAGCCGTCGCCGACGGCAGTGACGCGTCGATTACCTGAGTGCCGCTACGCAGATCGGGCCACGCGCCACGCCGGCCTGGACGACTGGCGCATCACCCTGCTGGACCCCATCTACCGGCTGCCCGCCGACTACGCGCCAGAGCGTCTCGTCTCGACCACCCGAGCTGGGCTCCAGGCCGGTTACGAGGTGCGGCCCGAGGTGGTCGACGACCTGCGCGCCATGGCCGAGGCGTCTCGCGAGGTGGACGCAGAGATCGCCGTGCGCTGGGCGTATCGGAGCTACCGGGAGCAGGCCGGCGCCTTCGCCTACTGGATGCGCCAGGCGGGCTACCAACGCGCCCTGGAGATCAGCGCGAGGCCCGGCCACTCGGAACACCAGCTGGGCACATCGCTCGACTTCCGCAGTGCGGACTCCCTCCGAGCGCCCTGGGACTACGAAGACTGGGGCGTCACGCCGGCCGGCACCTGGATGCGGGAGAACTCATGGCGATTCGGCTTCGTGCTGAGCTATCCACGCGGCATGTCCGACGAGACCTGCTACGACTACGAGCCCTGGCACTTCCGCTACGTCGGTCGTGAACTCGCAGCGGCCGTCCACGACAGCGGCGTATCCCTCCGTCGCTACCTCTGGGAGAACTTCGAGGCGGCGGTCAGCGGCCGCTAGGGCCATCGCCTGCGAGCCCGGGCTCGCGTTGACACTCGACCGGCCCGACTGCTACCATCCCTTCAGTTCGTTAGCACTCAACCCCAACGAGTGCTAACCCAGTCCCAGTCGAGGCACCATGGCGCGCCGCAAGGATCGACCGGGCCCGCTCGAGCCTCGCTCCGAGGCCATCCTGCAGGCCATCATCGAGGAATACGTGGCTACCGCAGCGCCGGTCGGCAGCATGACGCTCGTGTCGCGCTATCGGCTGGGCGTCAGTCCGGCGACCGTGCGCAACGTCATGGCTGAGCTTGAGGCCGCCGGATACATCGGGCAACCGCACACCAGCGCTGGGCGCGTACCCACTGACGCGGGCTACCGACTCTATGTGGAGACGATCGCGGAGGTCGTCGTGCTGGCGCCGGTGGAGCAGCTCATGATCCGCCATCAGTTCGGTCAGGTCGAGTTCGCCTCCGAACAGTGGTTCCGCCTGGCCGCCGCGACGCTGGCTGGCGCCACCCATGTGGCCGGTCTGGCCACCCCCGCCAAGCCCATCGCCTGCCGCGTCCGGCGGGTGGACCTGGTGCCCAATGGCTCGCGCACGGCCAGCCTCGTGCTGGTGCTTGCCGAAGGCCCCGTCAAGCAGGCGCTGCTGACCATGGACCAGCCCCGCAGCCGCGAGGAGCTGGACGCCATCGCGGACGCGATCAACGGCCGCCTCAGCGGCAGCTCGGGCCGGGAGGTCGAGCAGGCCCTGGCCGTCATGCGGGACGAGCCCGATCTGCTGCCCCCGCTCCAGATCAGGGTGGTGGAGCGCGTGGCCGTGATGATGCGCGACTTCGATGCCGACTCGGTCGAGGACCTCTTCAGCGAGGGCCTGCTCAACGTCATGGCCGCTCCCGAGTTCGCTCAGAGCGACAAGCTCCGGCGGGTCTTCGTGGCACTCCAGGATCGGCACTACATCGGTGGCCTGAC